>DATKWT010000022.1 GCA_035529395.1 Dehalococcoidales bacterium
AGCCTGTTAAATAGTCCTGGCGTGACGGACGTCGCGCAACACGGAACCCCCGCGAGCCCCCCGCCTGGCGGGGGGCTCGCCTCTTTTCACAGAAAGCCCGCCTCCCACCATCATTGCTGCGCCACTGTAGTCAATGGCACGCCACTGTAGTCAATGGCACGCCACTGTAGTCAGTGGCGCACAACCTCTCTCTTCTCTACCTCTCCCTCTCGTAAAGGAAGATTGAGAGGGGACTCTCCTATGCTATTCCCGAAATCATTACCCTGGTAACACCCCTCTCTATAAGGTGCAAATAACGCCTGCCTACAGACTAGCCCCCACACCGTTTTGGGGTGTCAAAGAGGGGGCGTCCCTCAGAAGGGACGGAACCCTTTGAAGGGGGCTTTCAAAGGGGTGTCTCCCTTGACCCGTTCTTCTGCCCATGCGAGACTGTGGTCACAGTCTCCTTCCCAACCATAGCCCAGGCAAACACCAGCCTTTAAGGTGCGAATGAACCCTGCCGACAACCTATCCCCACACCGTTTGGGGGTGTCAAGAGGGGTGTAACCCCTTTGAAGGGGGATTTCAAGGGGGTACCCCCCTTGACGTAGCCATACCCTTCACTGGAACTGTCCCCCCTGATTTGGCTCCCACACCCTCCAGGGAGGAATAGAGTCACAAACACAAGCCCGTCTCTGCCCATCTACTTACCATATCTACTTCTGAGTAGACATAACACGAAAAACAAATCACGCCTGGCTAGCCTCGAATTGTTTCCCGGATTTTTTATCTCTGGCACTTTTCTGTCCTTTCGCCTGTAGCTCCCGCCACCCCCCTCCCTTCCTTGACTTCATCCCGCCACGAATGTAAAATGCAGCCTATGGCGGACACACGCAGTCGCCGCATTAAGACCAGGGAATTCCTAACAGTGCTGGCTATATTCCTGTTGCCGGGACTGCTGTTCTTCGTTCCGTCTACCGGCCTGGCGGCTGCCATAGAAGAGGTCCGGTGGTGCCAGGTTGGTATTCCCGCCGAAGGGGAATCGGGCAGCTGGGTACTCGCCAGTGGCGCCGACACCAGGCACCTGGCCAGGACCACCGAAGGCACCCTCTACTGCTATGCCACTCCCACAGGAACAGCCCACCGTCTATTCAAATCCGGTGATGGTGGAGTTCACTGGTCACAGACTGGCGGTGTGCAGGACACCATAATCGATATCATCACCGTCCCGGGCGATGCCAGTATCCTCTACTACGCCACCAGTTCAATCGTATACAAGTCCACCGACGCCGGCGTCAGCTTTGTCCCGTTGCCGGCAAACCCAGGCGGCAGCGGTAGTAACAACCTGGAAATTGCCTCTATTGACATCACCGGACCAGGCACCGCCAAACTGGTAGCCGTCGGTACCAGAGACACCGATGCCACGGAGTACGGAGGTGTCTTCATCCTGGACGAAAACGACCTTCCGTCTGGCTGGGTGAACACCGATATCGGTAACTATGATGTCTCCTGCATCGCCTTCTCCCCCCGCTTCACCGATGACGGCCAGCTCCTTGCCGTGGCCAGTGACGAGACGGACAGCTTCGTTCTTGCCAGGATTGCCGGCGAAAACTGGGGCGCAACAATAAGCGGCACGACAGTTCCGGGTGTGGTGCCGGCATCAGCAGCAATTGCCTTCCCCGATGACTATCAAGCGCTTGCCGAAGGCGGGTCTCTATTCATCGGGATAGACACTGACAGTGACGGCGGCGATGTTTACCGGATAAGCCTGGTTGTCGGCAGCCTGACAACCACCGACCTGGATATTGGCTCTGCCTCCGGTCTGGCCGGTGTGGATGTTACCAGTCTTGAAGTTGCCGGTAATACCGCCGATGCCAGCTTGCTCGCCGGTGCTGCCGGGAGTGCGGAGGTCTACATCAGCACCGATGACGGCCTTAACTGGACAACCAGTACCAGAAACCCCACCGGACAGTCCACCACCCATATCCTCCTACTTCCCGGTTTCAGCACCAGTGGAGAAGCCTTCGCCGTCACCAGTGGTACGGAGAGTGCCTTTTCCCGCACCAGGGACGGAGGCATTACGTGGCAGCAGGTAAGCCTGATAGATACGGCAATGAGCACCATCATCGACGTAGCGGTATCTCCCCGCCACTGGCAGGACAAGACCCTGTTCATGGTGACCCATGACGCCCAGCATACCGTGCAGAGCCTGTGGCGGAGCGTGACCGATGGGGCCTCCTGGGAAAGGCTACTCAGCAGCAGCGATGCCGGGGTCGATGAAATCCGCAAAGTGGTGGCCTCCGGCGAATACAGCGGTGGCAATCAGGTGGTATTCCTTACCGGTATGGGTAACGGCAACCCCACCGTCTGGAAATCAACGGATAACGGCACAACATTTGCGCCGTTTCCTGCCCCTCTAACCGTCGATACCTGGGCTACCACGGGCAACTCTCTCTTCATTACCGGATACGACGGCAGCAAGGGACGGGTCTACCGTTTCGACGGTACCAGCTTCCTGCCTCCCTCCGGAGCCGCCACGGGCAGCCAGCCGCTGGCCTCCCTGGCTGTTTCACCGGGCTACGAGTATGACCTGACGATATTGGCAGGTAATGCCACCGGACAGGTGTACTGGTCACGCGATGGCGGGGCCAGTTTCGTCCCGCTGGGCCAGCAGTTACCGTTGGTCAACGGCACTGGCGAAGTCTGCGTTGCTTTTCACCCCACATTCAATAGCAACGGGGCTATCTATGCCACCGGCAGGGCCGTGGTCAGTGCCGGGGATGATGAGCGCATCTTCCGCTTTGTCGTCGGCAGGGACGACCTCTGGCAAGCCATAAACAGCACCCTGCCGGAGAATACCATTATCGGGCAGGTAGCCATAACATCCATTCATTCGCTCTCTACCACCGACACGCTCTATGCCATCGACTCGCAACCGGTGGATGCGACTGGGAACAAAGGGGGCATGGAACGCTCACTCAACCCCACGTTTCCCCTGAACCAGACCTTCGAGACGGTAACCCTCGGACTTGATGATGACGCCAAACTGGACGGACTCTGGACGTGCGGCAACCGGCTGTGGTCGGTTGACAGCCAGAACACCAGGCTGATGACCTATATTGACACGATGTGCATACCGGTAGTCTCGGCCTCACCGAACGATAAGGCCCCAGGGGTGAATACGGATAATGTCACCCTTGTGTGGGCAGGACCGCAAGGGACGACACAGTACCAGTGGCAGATTGACTACGACGACAACTTCTCCAGCGTCCCCGAAGGCTTTGAGGGCAATACCAGCGCCACCTCTGTCCGGCTGCCGACTCTACAACCGGACACCACCTACCACTGGCGGGTGAGGGCCAGCAAGCCGGTGCTGAGCCCGTGGTCAGCCAGGTTGTCGTTCACCACCATTCTCGGGCGTACTGTCAGCGCCCTGGAGTTGCTCAGTCCCCAGGCCGGTGCCCGCGAAGTCCCACAGAAACCGGTCTTCCAGTGGGACGCTATCGGAGGCGCGGAAGGCTACGAACTGCTGGTATCAACGGACATCCTCTTCACGAAACTGGTGGTAATGAAAGACGGCGCGGATGCCCTGCCGGTCACGGCCTGGCAAAGCGATACCGCCCTGGACTACGATACCACCTATTACTGGAAGGTAAGGGGCTGCTCGCGGGACAGTCACAGTGCCTGGAGTGCGGTCAGTGCCTTCACCACCGGACCAGCACCACCACCCCCGGCACCGGAGTCGGTGCAACCGTCACCCAACCCCGGGCATCTGGAATCCTCCCCGGCGATTGAACCAGAGCAGCCTCAGTCGCCACCGACTGTAGAGCCGGACCCGGAACCGCTGGCGCCCGACCCGCCGATACAGGAACCCCTGGCGCCGCAATTACCCCCGACACTGCAGACCACGGTTGAGATAGTAGTCCCCGAGTGGGCAACCTACACCATTATTGGACTGCTGGCGGCAATGGTGCTGATTCTGGCCGTTCTGCTGGCCCTGGTAGTAAAGACCAGGCGCTTCTAACAGGGTGCTAAGAGAAGGCAGTTAAAGACGGACCGGGAGAGGGGCCAGGTCAGTAGTCAAGAAGATAGACCTGGGTGCTCTGGGGCAGGTTTGCCCTGGTGATAGAGAGCTTTGGTTGGGAAACGATATCCTTCAACCCCATTTCCCTGAGGAATTCATCCACCGGAGCCAGTCCGCGGTCCAGCACATCAGTCCGGTAGTGCATGGGTATAACCACTTTCGGTTCCAGCTGTCGCACTAACTCGGTGGCGGTTGCGGCATTGATTGTAGACACCCCACCCACCGGAACCAGCAGCACGTCCACGTGCTCTATCTGCTCCAAATGGTCCGCGGTAAGCACGTGCCCCAGGTCACCAATATGGCAGATTGACACCTCATCCACATCCATCAGGTAGACGGTGTTTTTACCCTTCGTCGCCCCCTTTTCGCTGTCATGAAAGGTGGCTATACCGATAATGAGGACGCCGCTGATTTCGTATTCACCGGGCCCCCTGACTGGTCTGAATTCACCACTCACACCCTGGGTATAGGAATGCCCCGGATGCTGATGACTGACGGTGACAATACCTGCCGTGGGCTTCCCCAGGGAATAGCCGTAGTCCGGTGAATACGGGTCGGTGATGATGGTGGCCTGTCTGCCGCGGATACGGAAACAGGAATGTCCCAGCCAGTTGATGTCCATGTATCCCAATATAGCACAGACAATGATATGGTTCAATTAGCAGCCACCCTCCGGCGGCAACCAGCGTCGGCCGTACTGGAAGAGCAAAAAACCTTGACAAGTAAGGGGTGCAGATGGTAATTTAGAGTTGTTAGCACTCTCAACCTTAGACTGCTAACCGGAGACGAAAATGCTATCTCCCAGAACGGAGACCATCCTCAAGTCAATAGTCGGGCAGTACATTGCCAGGGCGATTCCGGTGCCGTCACAGAGCATCATGCATGATTATGGCCTGGCAGTGAGCTCGGCCACCATCCGTAATGAGATGGCACGGCTGGAACAAGGAGGCTACATCACCCGCCCGCACCCTTCGGCCGGAAGCATCCCGTCCGATATGGGTTACCGTTACTATGTCGAGTCTCTGGAAGATATCAAGCTGCCTCCGGCCCAGCAGCGAATGATAAGCCATCTCTTCCATCAGGTGGAGAGCAGGCTGGACGAGTGGTTGAGTCTGACGGCAACACTTCTAGCTCACCTGGCCCACAATATGGCAGTCGTGGCGACACTAAAAACCAGCCGGTGCCGCTACAAGCATATGGAACTGGTCAGTCTCCAGGAGACAACCGCACTGCTGGTCCTGGTACTCCAGGGAGCCAAGGTCAGACAGCAACTGGTGACCTTTGAACAGGAGGTCACCCAGTCGGAGCTAGCCGTAATCTCTATGAAGCTGAACACAGCCTACTCAGGCCTGGCTGCCGAGCAAATCCCAGACCGGGAAGAGACCCTTTCCCCCGTCGAGCAGCAGTTCAGTGATTGCGTACTGAGCGTGATGCGTGACGAAGACGAGGAGGGCAGCACTGAGCCTTACTTCGATGGGCTGCACTTCGTGCTTGAGCAGCCGGAGTTTGCCGACAGCAAGCATGTCCAGGCTCTGGTGGAGCTTACCGAGCGCAGAAGCCTGTTGAAAAGCATCCTGCCTCGTATACTCCCCGGGCAGGGGGTCAAAGTGGTCATCGGCGGGGAGAATGAGTCTGAAATCATCCGGGAGTACAGCGTCGTCGTTAGCCGCTACGGACTGCTGGACGAGGCCGTCGGCACACTGGCGATTGTCGGACCCACACGGATGCCCTACGCCCGCGCCATCGCCGCCATAGACTACCTGTCCTGGTTGCTCAGCCAGATGGTGGCCAGACTATACGGCAGGGAGGAAACCACCCGGCACAGTGCGGAATACCAGTAGACGGTGACTGAACCGACGGTTGATTAGAGAACCCGGAGAGCGTGGTGGATTGTAATGTCCGATGAAGAGCGAGTTACCCAGGATGAGCCCGAGGTGGACGAGGTGACGGCTTTGAACCAGGCCCTCGCCGAAGAGAAAGAGAAGGCGGAGAACTACCTGGCCAACTGGCAAAGGTCCCAGGCGGATTTCGTGAACTACAAGCGGCGTAGCGAGCAGGAAAAGGGAGAACTCTCCAAATTCGCCAATGCGCAGCTCATGCTCGGTCTTCTGCCCGTTCTGGACGACCTGGAACGGGCGCTTGATTCGGTTAAGCCCCAGTTGACCGATTCCGACTGGGTGGAGGGAATCCGGCTCATTGAGCGAAAGCTCCGGGCGGGGCTGGAGGCACAGGGCCTCATCCAGATAAAGGCAATGGACGAAGCGTTCGACCCCAATTTCCATCAAGCGGCCGGGCACAGCAAAGGTGAGGAAGGGACCGTGGTACAGGAGCTACAGAAGGGATATATGCTCCAGGACAGGGTACTCCGTCCGTCCGTGGTGATTGTGGGCAGTGGAGAGACCGAAGAAGAATAGCACTCCGGGCCTGAGAATACCAGTGGGAAAGGCCCGGTACACCTGGAAAACAATACCAGGTACGTCCTGGATAGGAGGAGTGGAATATGGGAAAAGTTATTGGAATAGACCTGGGGACGACGTTTTCTGCAGTAGCAGTGATGGAAGGTGGCGAGCCAACCGTTATCCCTAATGCCGAGGGCGGTCGTACCACGCCGTCAGTCGTGGCCATCAGCAAGACCGGCGAACGCCTCGTGGGGCAGGTAGCCCGACGCCAGGCAATCACCAATGCAGACAATACCGTCTTCAGCATCAAGCGCCTTATGGGACGGAAGTACGATGAGCCTTCTGTGGAGTATGACCGCGCGCACCTGCCCTACAAAATAGTGAAGGCATCCAACAATGACGCCCGGGTGATAATGGGAGGCAAGGAATACAGCCCCCCGGAAATCTCGGCGATGATTCTCCAGAAACTCAAAACGGATGCCGAAGCCTACCTTGGTGAGACAGTAAACGAGGTTGTGGTCACCGTGCCCGCCTATTTCAACGACAGCCAGCGCCAGTCAACCAAGGACGCCGGTAAAATCGCCGGGCTGGAAGTCCTGCGCATAATCAACGAGCCCACCGCCGCCGCCCTGGCCTACGGGCTGGACAAGAAGAGCGAGGAGACTATCGCGGTCTATGACCTCGGTGGCGGTACGTTCGATATATCCATCCTTGAGCTTGGTGGCGGCACCTTCCAGGTGAAATCCACCAACGGTGACACCCACCTCGGTGGTGATGATTTCGACCAGATAATCATGGACTGGGTCTGTGATGAGTACAAGCGTGAGCAGGGAATCGACCTGCGCCAGGACAAGATGGCTTTGCAGCGCCTCAAGGAAGCCTCCGAGAAAGCCAAGACGGAGCTATCCACCGTCCAGCAGACGGAAATCAACCTGCCCTTCATTACCGCCGATGCCAGCGGCCCCAAGCACCTCAGTATGAACCTCTCCAGGTCCAAGCTGGAACAACTGGTCATGGACCTGGTGGAGAGGAGCCTGGGACCATGCCGTCAGGCAATGACGGACGCGGATAAGACGGCGGCACAGATTGACGAGGTGGTACTGGTCGGTGGGCAGACACGGATGCCGCTGGTCCAGGAAAAGGTCAAGCAGTTCTTCGGCAAGGAACCTCACAAGGGCGTCAACCCGGACGAGGTAGTGGCTATCGGTGCCGCCATCCAGGCAGGGGTGCTCAAGGGAGACGTCAAGGACGTCCTGCTCCTTGACGTGACCCCGCTCACCCTGGGCATTGAAACGGTGGGTAGAGTGGTCACCCCACTCATCCCCCGCAACACCACCATCCCCACCTCCAAGAGCCAGATATTCAGCACTGCCGCGGACAACCAGCCCAGTGTGGAGATTCTTGTCCTCCAGGGCGAGAGACCCATGGCGGCGGACAACCGGACACTGGGGCGGTTCATGCTAGACGGTATCCTGCCGGCGCCGCGTGGCGTGCCCCAGATCGAGGTCAGCTTCGATATTGATGCCAACGGCATCCTCAGCGTCAAGGCCCACGATAAGGGCACCGGCAAGGAGCAGAAGATTACCATCACCGCTTCCAGCGGACTCGCCAAGGAAGAGGTAGAGCAGATGCAGCGTGAGGCAGAGATGCACGCCGCCGAAGACACCAAATACCGGGAAGAGGTGGAGATACGCAACACCGCAGACTCCATGGCCTACACTGCGGATAAAATGCTCAGAGACAATAAGGACAAGATACCCGAAGACCTCAACAAAGAGGTGGAGGAGAAGGTAGCCGCGGTGCGTTCGGTGATACAGGGGGCCGACGTTGAAGCCATCAAGAGGGCCAGCCAGGAGCTATCCGACTCCATGCAGAAGGTAGGCCAGGCCGTCTACCAGCAGCAGCCACCGCCCGACCAGGAACCACCTCCTGAAGGTGGCGACGACGAAGGTACCGTTGAAGGAGAGTTCCACGAGGTATAGGTATAGAGGGCTTATACTGGATAGGGTTACCTGATGCCAGCCAAGCGTGACACGGACTACATTCGCGCCTGGGTCTCAGGCTGTCACTTCTCCTGGCTTAATCCGAGACAGGCTACGACGGAATGCTGCTGAAAGGGGAGTCATAGAGGGGGCGCCCCTCAGAAGGGGAGAAGCCCCCCTAACACAACCCTTCCCTGTCTCCTTAAAAAGGAGACAGGCATATAGGGGATAGGGTTCCAACATCTCAATGAAGCGCGGCTGCCACGGAATCCCTCGTGCTGGCGTAGAGGCCACCGATTCGGAGATTCTGAACGAAGTATTCAAGGAGGACACGCCCGGTGAGTAGAGACAACACCTACGAAGTGCTCATGGAATACCTGGGGTTCCCCGGTTCCAAACGCTTGCGGCCGATAATGGAGGAACTGATGTCCCCGGACCAGGCCTTGATGGTAACGGAATTACCCGGAACACCACAGGAAGTAGCGGAGAAAACAGGAATAGACGCCAACAGGGTGAGAGACAACCTGGATGAGCTTTTCTTCAAAGGCGTCATCTTCCCGCGAGGAGACTTTCGCCGGCGTGAGTTCTACCGCTTTGCCCGTTCTATCGGTCAGTTTCATGATGCCACTATGGCTTCAGAGGAGCTTGACGTGGAAAAGGACCGCAGATTCTTCGAACTGTGGTACGACTTCGTAATGAACGAGATGTACCCCTCTTTTGCGGAGCGGATGAAGCTTCAAAGTAAGCCCAACGACCGGATAGTCCCCGCTTATAAAGCGATTAAAGACCTTGACGGTGTCCTGCCCTGCGAAAACTTCCCGGAGATGTTGAGGGCACAGGAACGCATCGCTGTGGTACCATGTTCCTGCCGCCTTTGTACCGCCTCGGTGGGAGAGCCATGTGCGGTTCACGATGAAGTAGCTCACTGGGCGTGCATTCAGTTTGGACGGGCTGCCGACTATGTTATCACACGGGGGTCAGGAAGGGAGCTAAGTCTGGAGGAAGCCCTGGAGCTGAATGATATCGTCGAAGAATCCGGGCTGCTCCACAAGTGGGACAATATCACGACCATAAACGGCCCCAGGCTTAGCTGCCAGTGCTGCCGTGATTGCTGCATGATGTACATCCCGATAGACCAGGCCGGACTTCCCATTGGCACGATATGGGAGAAGAGCCGCTACCAGGCATACGTTAACCAGGAAGACTGTAATGGCTGTCAGGACTGCGTGGAACGCTGCCTGTTCGATGCTGTAGAAATGGTAAAACCCGAAGGCAGCAAGAAGTACAAGGCGTCTATCATTGCCGAGAAGTGCTTCGGTTGCGGCTCCTGTGTAGTCGGCTGTCAGCAGGAAGCACTTAAAATGAAGGCGGTCAGACCACCTGAGCATATCCCGGCCCCCCCTGAGCAGGCCTGATAGAGGGGCCCAATCAGGGAAGGTATAGAGGGTGACGGGGTATAAAGGATGAAGTAGAAAACAATATGCCATCAAAACGTAACACAGACTACATTCGCGCCTGGATTCTGGGCTGTCACTTCTCCTGGCTTAATCCGAGACAGGCTACGATAGAATGCTGCTGAAAGGGGAGTCGTAGAGGGCTTGGCCCCTTCTTAGGGGCACCCCCTCTAACGCAACCATTCCCTGTCTCCTTAAAAAGGAGACAGGCATATAGGGGATAGGGTTACCTTATGCCAACCAAACGTGACTACTACGAGGTACTGGGCATAGACCGGAATGCCACCGGCGAGGACATACGGAAGGCATTCCGGGAACTGGCTTTCAAGTACCATCCGGACCATAACCGGGGAGATGGTGCCGAGGAGAAGTTCAAGGAGGCCAACGAGGCCTACGAAGTACTCTCCGACACCACCAAGCGTGCCACCTATGACCGCTTCGGACATAGTGGTGGTTCGAGCTTCTTCGGTCGCGATTCTGAGGGGTTCGACTTCGGTTTCGGTGACATCTTTGACGCCTTCTTTGGCGGGACTACCACGTCCACACGCCAGGCACCACAACAAGGTGCTTCCCTCCAGACCAGGCTCTCCTTAACCCTGGAAGAGGCTGCCTTCGGCTGTGAAGAGGAGATAGACATTACCCGTACGGAGAACTGCTCCGAGTGCCAGGGCACCGGCAGCAAACCGGGCACACAGCCGGTCCGTTGTCCCAATTGCGATGGTGCTGGAGAGGTGCGCCGTGTCCAGGCAAGCATCTTCGGCCGGTTTACCAATATCACCACCTGCCCACGCTGTCACGGTGAAGGTAGAATCATCACCGAACCCTGTCCTACATGCAGAGGCAGCGGCCGGGAGAAACAACATCGCAAGATATCGGTCAAGGTACCACCCGGAGTTGACAACGGCAATCAGATTCGTCTACGCGGGGAAGGCGAAGCAGGCACCAGGGGCGGTCCATCCGGCGACTTGTTCGTGGTGATATCAGTCATCGAGCACGAGTACTTCGAACGGGACGGTGACGACATCCTCTACGAGTTACCGCTCAACTTCGCTCAGGCCGCGCTGGGAACGGAGGTAGAGGTGCCCACTCTGGATGATGACAGTAAGCTGAAAATTCCCGCCGGCTGCCAGACGGACACCGTCTTCAGGCTCAGGAACAAGGGTGTGCCTCACCTCAACGACAGGGGACGCGGCGACCAACTGGTCACGGTGTCCCTGGTTACTCCTGAGTCACTGAACAAGGAGCAGCGGCGGCTCTTCGAGGAACTGGCGGACAGTCTCGGCACCGGCAAGAAAAAGCGGCCGAACCGCTGATTACGAAGCAGGCTGCCCGGACCGGCTGCGTGTCTTGTGCCGGAAGAGAGAAAAGAGTTTCCACCTGCGACCGGCAAGCTCATGCCTGGCCTGAGCACCCATCAGGGCCAGTGCCTCCTCCCGTGGGTCGGCACCCTGGTACAACACCCGGTACATCCCCTCGGTTATCGGCATCTCCACCCCGAGTTGTCGCGCCAGCTCCCAGGCAGCAATCGTAGTACTCACCCCTTCGGCAATACCGGTCATCGAGCCGGCTATCTCTTCCAGCGAACGGCCCCTGGTCAACTCCACACCGACATAGTGATTACGGCTCAACGGACTGGCACAGGTCGCCATGAGGTCGCCAAGACCGGCCAACCCGGAAAATGTCAGGGGATTTGCCCCGAGGGCCACTCCAAAAGCGGTGATTTCCGCCAGACCCCGCGTGACGAGGGTGGCCTTGGCATTATCACCGTAGCCCAGACCGTCAGCAATACCGGCAGCCAGGGCAATAACATTCTTCAGGGCACCCCCCAGCTCGACACCGATAACGTCGGTATTGTGGTACACGCACAGATTCGGCGTCGTCAGCAGCTTCTGGGCGGTACGGCAGACAGCCTCGCTCTCAGCAGCCACCACTGTAGCCGCGGGCAGGCCACGCAGAATCTCCTTGGAGAGATTGGGGCCGGACAGTACGCAGATATTACGATGGAACTCGGGGGATATCTCCTCGGTTATTACCTCGGTCATCCGCTTGTTGCTGCCAATCTCCAGCCCCTTGGCAGTGCTCAGCACCAGCATCGACTCACCAAGGTACCCGGCAACCAGCCTGATATTGTGACGTATGGTCTGCGCCGGCACCACCAGGATAACCGCCTCGGCACCACTCAGCGCCTGCTTCAGCGAGTTGGTGACAGATAACCGAGATGGGAACTTGATGCCGTCCAGCCGGGGAATCTTCGGTTCCGCACCCCTGAGCTCAACCGCCTCCTCCTCGGTACGTGCCCACAGACTGACATGAAGCCCGTTCTCAGCCCAGACAGTCCCGAGAGTGGCTCCCCAGGCGGTAGTGCCGATGACGGCAATCTGGGGCATCGGTTTACACCCCACCCTCTTCAGAAGGGGATGACTTCAGGTCCTCGGCCTTCTCACCCAGGCGGCGTTCCTTACCCGCGATAAGCCGGGCAATATTGCCCCGGTGCATGATGACAATAACCAGAGTGCCGACCAGGGAATATACCAGATACTCCAGTGGCCAGCCATTCAAGACAGTCAGCGGGACGACGATTGCATAGGAGCCGACCACACCGGCGATGGAACCCAGTGAGGCAAACCTGGTCACAACGGCACCAATGAGCAATATCTCCCCACCAAATAGCGCGGCAACCGGAATGAAAGCTGCCATACCACCGAAAAAGGTGGCAACGCCCCTTCCCCCACGGAACTTGAGGAATACCGGCCAGTTGTGCCCCAGTACGGCTGCGAAGGCCGCCAGCACCTGACCCAGCGGCAGCCCGAAGCCGAAGTCCCCCACCGCCAGATAGCTCTTGCCCATAATCAGACCGGCAAATACCACCGCCAAGACCCCCTTGACCAGGTCGCCGGTAAGGACTATCGCCGCCGACCTTATGCCTGCCGTTCGTAGCACGTTGGTTGCTCCAGTCTTGCCGCTCCCATGTGCCCTGACGTCAACCTTCGTATTCCGTTTGGTTACCAGGTAACCAACCGGTATCGAACCCATGAGGTAGCCAACTACCAGGCACGCAATGTACTGCCAGACTATCATGCCTCACCCCTTGTTCTGAAGACCAGGCGCAGCGGTGTGCCAGTGAAGCCAAAGGCCTGGCGCAACTTGTTCTCCAGGTAGCGCCGGTATGAGAAATGGACAATCCTGGCGTCATTGACGAAAAACACAAATGTGGGCGGGTTCACTTCCGCCTGGGTAACATGGAGGACATTCAAGTGCTTACGACCCTTGCGCGGCAGGATATGTGCCGCCACGGCTTCCTGTATGACGTTATTCACTTCGGAAGTAGTCAACCGTTTAAGCCTCTCCCGGTATACCTGCCTTGCCTGCGGCAGGACCTCACCCACACCCTGGCCAAACTGGGCCGATGTATAGAGCACAGGAGCATAGGCCATGAACTTGAACTGGCTTTTCAGGTATCTATCCCATTCAGCCTTGTTCTTATCGGCGATAAGGTCCCACTTATTAACCACCAGGATAATCCCCTTGACCGCCTGTAACACGTAGCCGGCAATATGCATATCCTGCGCCACAGGTAACTCGGTAGCATCCATAACCAGCAGAGCGACATCGGCCCGGTCGATAGCCCGAAGCGCCCGCATGACGCTGTACCGCTCTATTCCCACTCCTAGCCGACCCCGCCTGCGGATGCCCGCAGTATCAATGAGTAGCACACTTTCACCCTCGAAGTCAAGTAGCGTATCGATAGCGTCCCGCGTTGTCCCTGGTGTATCATCAACGATGGCACGCTCGCTACCGAGTAGGGCATTAAGCAGCATCGACTTGCCGACATTGGGCCTGCCGACAATGGCTACCTTCATGATGTCCTGTTCGGCCTCAACCTCTACTAGCGGCAGAAGGGCACCGAGCCTGTCCAGCAGCTCGGCGGTACCCCTGGCGTGATGAGCACTGACTGCCAGCGGTTCGCCCAGTCCCAGTTCGTGGAACTCCACGGCGTGGGTCTCCAGCCGGTCATTATCTGCCTTATTGGCCGCCAACACCACCGGTTTGCTGGCCCGCCTCACCAGGTCAGCCACCTCCAGGTCAGAGGGCGTTACTCCATCCCGGACATCCACCAGGAAGATTATGGCGTCGGCCTCGGCAACAGCCAGTTCTACCTGCTCTCTGACACGCTGACCGACAGAAGTATCGGGGTCTGTCACGAGACCACCGGTATCCACCAGGGTGAAGACATTGTCTTGCCAGGTAATATCAGCCACCACGCGGTCGCGCGTCGTCCCCGGCAGGTCCTCAACGATGGCTATCCGCCGGCCTGCCAGCCGGTTAAGCAGGGTAGATTTGCCGACATTCTGCCGGCCGACAATAGCCACGATGGGCTTCCTTACTGCCACTTTAACCCCTCACCCTTTATCCCTCTCCCCTTGATAAGGGGAGAGGGATAGAATTTCCTAAAGGGGCTTCGCCCCTTTCAATTCCCCTCGCTAGAGCAGCTGTCTCAACCTCTCCCGGAAAGCTGGCGAAAGAACACCAGCTCTTAGTCCTTCGTTAAATAGATCAAGCAATTGCTTTTCTGTTGCGTGCATTGGACGAGGAATGAAGCGACCATGTTTCCACCAGGAGAAACGTATTTCTACTTCGCCTGTGTTTCTTACATATAGCCTCTCAATTCTAATCTCTTGCTGGTCTTCAAACTCGATAATACCTTCGCTTATTACTCCATATTGTGGTGTTTCTCTTATATAGTCTGATTGAGTCATATCAAGCCTCCTTCACAAATCTATGATAGCTAGGCGTCTAAGAGGAGCGAAGCCCCTCTTTATTCTTCTCCCCCTCTCCTTTGAAGGAGAGGGGGACCGAGGGGGTGAGGTAGATAAGCGGTCAGTCTGTTGCTGGTGCCAGTCAGCACCGTCTACGTAGCACCCAGCAACTTAACCAGCAGGGCCTTCTGTGCGTGCATCCGGTTTTCCGCCTGGTCGAAAACTACTGATTGCGGGCCATCCATAACATCATCGGTTACTTCCTCCCCCCGGTGGGCGGGCAGGTCGTGCATGAATATCGCATCTTTACTGGCCAGACCGAGCAGACCAGCATTGACCTGATAGCCGGCAAACGTCCGGCGCCTCTCTTCCGCCTCCTCTTCCTGCCCCATACTCGTCCAGACATCGGTATAGACCACGTCTGCTCCACGCACTGCCTCGGAAGGCTCACGGGTGCAGAGGATACTGGCACCGGTGGCGGCAGCATACTCCTGCGCCGTACGCATTATGTCCTCCTGCACGGCATGCCCTGCCGGAGAAGCAATCCTGAAATGCATCCCCGCCAGTGCCGTTGCCAGCAGCAGGCTGTGGGCGATATTGTTGCCGTCGCCGATAAAGGCAAGCGTCACGCCCTTCAGCCCACCCTTCTTCTCGTAGACGGTAAGCAGGTCAGCCAGGGCCTGGCAGGGGTGCTCCAGGTCGGATAGCGCGTTTATCACCGGCACGCCAGCATAACAGGCCAGTTCTTCAACTGTTTTGTGGGTAAAGGTACGCGCCGAGATAGCATCAACGTACCGCCCGAGAACCCGGGCTACGTCAGATACCGACTCCCGCCCCCCGAGACCGACCTCGGCCGGAGAGAGGTAGACTACCTCACCCCCCAGTTGACGCATCCCCACCTCGAAGCTGACCCTGGTGCGCAACGACGGTTTCTCAAAAAGCAGGGCCAGTATCTTCCCGTTAAGTGAGGAAGACCGACCCCGGGTTTTTAGCTCCACAGCCCCGGTCATGAAGGAGGCAATGTCCTCATCACTGATATCGGATATGGAAAGCAGGTGTTTCCCTTTCACACCACTCCTCCCTTTCGCTGGGACACCTGTACAGTATAGCACGAATACGTGTTCCTGAGGAACGCGCTCTTTCCATAATATGGAAACCCTCCCCCTTGGTCCCCATCCCTTTGCCAATGGGAGGGCGAGATAGATGTTAGAGGGGTAAAACCTCTAAGACTCCCCGCTTATTGACTATTCTCCAGGCTCTTACCAGATAGTGCCACACTCCCTAAGGTGCAAACGACCTCTGCCTGAAATTGTCCTTCACACCGTTTTGGGGTGTTAGAGAGGGGTGTAACCCCTTTCGAGGGGGATTTCAAGGGGGACACCCCCCTTGACGTTTCCCCCTGTCCGGCGGCGCCAGACCTGGCTGGACTACCCGAAGCGAATCATACGTGTACGCCCCATTCCCTTACTCCCCCTCGCCAGCGGAGAAGGGGGTGGATACCTGTACGCCTCACTCTGTTGTGTCGCCCTTCTGTCTGAACGATACCAGATGCACCGACTGGAACAACGCCCACAGATAACCTACAATAGTGTTTGACTGCATTAGGAGGTACCCACGATGACTACGGAGAGGATTAAGGTAAAAGGAAACCAGGTAATCGACAAGGTCAAACAGCTCATCCGCGAGGGCAACATCCGCAGGGTACGCATCGTGCATGAGGAACGCACTATCCTGGAGATTCCACTGACAATCGGCGCTCCGGCAGCAGCGATAACCATCATGGCGGCCCCACTTCTGGCGGCCCTGGGTGCTTTTGCCGCCCTGGTTACCGAGTGCACCATCGAGGTGGAGAAGATCGACGGCACGGGTAAGAACGAAGAATAGCATGTGCTCCCGCAGAGCCGCTTAAAACGCAAAGGGCAGCTATATCATCCTCATCAGGCTCCCCGAGGAAAAGACAATAACTGTGGGAAAACTCGGTCCCGTCCTCTTTCCCTGCGCCCACTATGCCTATGTCGGCTCAGCGCTGGGCGGACTGAAGCAGTATTATTGCCCTGGTCAACGCGCTTGAACAGGCTTAACCACGAAAGACTGACCAACCCACCTGACATGTGTTAACATTACCACTACCACTTATCGACACTATGACAGCAGGAATTGAGTATTACTTTCAGGAGGTTCCACCGTGAACATTCCCAGCTTGAGTCTGGAGGGGCAGGTCGCCCTGGTAACAGGAGCACGGAGAGGGATAGGCAAGGCCTGTGCTATTACGTTTGCCGAGGCTGGCGCTGATGTTGCGATATGTGACTGGGTTACCAGTACCGGTGAACTGGATGCTGTGGCGGCAAGGATTACCAAGCTTGGCCGGCGTTCCCTGGCTGTCCACGCGGATGTGAAGAAAAGTGAAGATGTTGCCCCTCTTGTAGCCGGGGTTATGGAGAAATTCGGGCGGATAGATATCCTGGTTAATAATGCCGGTGTGGGCGATGGCGGTCGGAGCACCGAACCGGAGGACTTTGACCTCGATGCACTCAAAGCACGCGCCGTTGAGAGAATGGCTTTGATGAAGGATTCCGCGGCAATTCTGCACCTTGATGAGCAGGCATGGGATGCTGTTTTTGAGAATAACCTGAAAAGCTGCCTGCTTTGCAGCAAGTCGGTAGCGCCAATCATGATGAAGCAGAATAAGGGGAACATCATTAATATATCCTCAGTGCGGGCCTTTGCCACAGGACGTGGCGCAATGACAAACTATGCTATCACCAAACGGGGTATGGTGATGCTGACAGAGGGCCTGGCCGCCGACCTGGCCAGATTTAATATAAGGGTCAATGCCATTGGTCCCGGCGGTATTGAGACTGAGATGATGCGCTATGCCTGGGCTGACCCGGAACGGCTTCAGGCAATTTCCAACATAATGCCCCTGAGCAATAACCTGATTCCGCCGGAAACCTGTGCTCATACTGCCCTGTATCTTGCCTCCGACCTGGCTACCTACGTCACTGGTCAGATGATAAACGTTGATGCCGGCCTGATGGTGTCGCTATCAGGACTATAAACCTGGTCAACAGGATGACAGTAATTACCTGCTCCTTCCCGGAAACTCATCGTTAATAATTCTACTTTACGTTTGGATGTTCTGGTTGCCGGAGCCCCTGAGCGGGTATAATTGGCAGCACTGTTACACCAACGCTATAATACTCCGTAGTCATATTCCACTGGTAGAATGTAGTCTATGCTCAGAATAGGCCTGGTGCAAATGAGGTGCGAGAAAGCGGCAGTTACCGCGAACCTGGAGCGTATGTCGCGGTATATCGTCGAGGCAGACAGACGGGGAATAGACATCCTTGGCTTTCCGGAAATGAGCATCACGGGCTATGCTGACCCGACCAGGTACCCTGAAGCGATTGTGCGCCTGGACGGACCCGAGATGGATGTGGTACTGGAGATGACAAAAGGGCGTAAATCCTCCCTTCTGGCTGGCGTGATAGAGCACAACCCCGCAGGCAAACCCTTTGTTACGCAGGTCGTAGTCCGCGGCGGGCAGCTCATTGGGTACTACCGTAAAAAGACCATCAAGGATGAAGAGGCAGACTGGTTCACACCGGGTGAGAATGTCAGCGTCTTCAACCACGATAACCTGTGCTTCGGAGTGGCAGTCTGTGCTGATATTGATGATGAAACGGTGTTTGCTGAAGCTGCCGGGCAGGGTGCGTTAATTGTATTTGAGCTGGCAGCGCCGGGGCTGTATGGTGAACAGGCAACCCGGGACTGGCGGTCAGGTTTTCAGTGGTGGCAGGGCAAGTGCCATGAGCAACTGTCCGTTTATGCTGTGAAGTACGGTATCTGGATAGCGGTAGCCACGCAGGCAGGACGGACGGTGGACGAGGATTTTCCCGGGGGCGGGTACGTCTTTGTGCCTGATGGCAGACAGGTGTACGCAACGCCGGACTGGTTTCCCGGGGCAGCCTATCTGGGTTTGGACTTCAAGGAATATAGTGTAGTACAGCTATGAGTAGCCGCAGGGACTCGGGAGAATGATGAAGATATCTTTGGAGCCAATAGGCTACGTGGTTAACAGCGTTGAGGAGCCGGTAGACGGCGGCTGGGGAGAGGTCGAATCGAGGATAGTGCTCCGGGAGGGTCTGGTGCCTGCCCTGGTCGGCCTGGAGGACTTTTCCCACGTCCTGGTCGTCTACTGGATGCACCGGGCGGTACCCCCGGAGGTGCTCCGGCGGCGGCCGCAGGGTCGCGAGAATATGCCGGAGGTGGGGCTTTTCGCCCAGCGCTCGAAGCACCGCCCCAATCCCATCGGCGTTACCGTGGTCTCACTCCTCAGAGTTGGTGACGGCGAGCTCCTGGTACGGGGTCTGGATGCCGTCAACGGTACGCCGGTGCTGGACATCAAGCCGCACTACCCGGAATACGACAGTCCCGCGGATGCACACGTACCGGAATGGGCAGGACGCCTGATGGCGGGCTATTTCGAAGGGGAACCTTAGGAGGGAATCGATGCCCACAAAGAATGAAAAGGAGAGCCGGTTCCAGCTCTACGGGTGGCTGCTATTCGTAATTTGCAGTTTCTTCTTCATTGCCGACAGCGTCGTCAGTGGGCGCCCCCTGGGAATAGCGGGTAGCTGCCTGTTCTTGCTCGGATGTATTACCTTTCTTATTCCCCTGGTCCGGAAAAGGACGTAAGGTGTTTTGAAGTGCATCACTTGCATCGTTTGAAAGGCTGGCATTTCTGGCAGTAGTAGGTGCCCCGGTTGCGCACCAGTCCCCGTTCAATAAGCCCGCCGCAGACGGAGCAGGTCTTACCGCCCAGACCGTGGGCTACCTTGAACTCGTAGTGCGCCGAACCTTCCGAACCGTCGGGGCGGAAGTAGGTATCGACGCTGGCCCCCTTGTTATCAATCGCAGCCCATAAAATCCGGCGAATCTCGTTATAAAGCCGCTTAATCTCCTGCCGGGAAAGGCTGCCGCCCGGTTGCCAGGGATTGAGCCTGGCGGCGTAAAGG
>DATKWT010000023.1 GCA_035529395.1 Dehalococcoidales bacterium
AAGGTGCCGGTTTCTCCGGTAAAGCGGAACAAGATGGGGTCACTGGTCTATCTTGCCGAACCCATCAAGAAGGCAGTCAGCATTCCGGTAATCGCGGTGGGCAAGATAAACACCCCGGAAATTGCCGGGGACATACTGACCAAAGAACGGGCAGACATGGTGGCAATCGGGCGCCAGCTTATCTGTGACCCATTATGGCCGAAGAAGGTGCGCGAGGGGCGGTTCGATGAGGTGGTCGCCTGTGACTCCTGCAATATTAACTGCTACTCACCGGCTTTCGAACGCCGTTTGTCCGAAGGTGCGCCACTGTGCAAGTTCAACGAACGTGTTGGACGGGAATGGGAGATACCGGCTCCTGAGTAGGTGGTCCCCTACCCGTTTCACTGTCGTGCCCGATTCCGACGTGATTCGTTGAGATACGCATACAGATACCAGCAGGCAACACTCCGGTATGGTCATTCAGAAGAGCAGGTACATTTCGGCTTTCTACCAGTCAATATCCCTGACACGGGTGAGAGTCTCACTAACCGCTGCGTCATCTCCACTCTGCCCGTCAGGCATAGACACCGGGTTACCACTTAGGCAGGAACATATTTATGTCAACTGTTCTCCGGTACTAAACTACCGTCCGGTCACTCCGACTGTGATAATGGCTGCCCCCGGCTGCCGGCATAATGGAACACTGACACCCCAAACCGGCCTGATATTGACAGCACACGATTGTTATGGTACACTTGTTCATAAAACAATCGTTTACACCACAGAATGCAGTTCGGAGGTAGTGTGAGGCAACCCGGGTACAGTAAAACCAGGGAGCTGATATACGCTTTCATACGAAAGTTCTTAAAGAACCGCGGGTATGCACCGACAGTGCGCGACATCCTGAAGGGTTGCAGCATCAGCTCTACCGCTGTTGTGCAGCACCACCTTAATGTTCTGGATAGGGAGGGCCGTATTCACCGCGACCCCGAGGTCTTCCGGAGTATTCGGCTCACCGACCGGAAGGATACCGACGGTGTGCCATTACTCGGCACTATTGCTGCCGGTGAACCTATCCCTGTGCCCACGTCAGATACGTGGCGGAACCAGGCACTGGAAACCATCGAACTCCCCGAAGAAATTACACAGGGCAAGCAACTCTTTGCCCTCAGGGTCAAGGGACTCTCAATGGTGGATGCCCTGATTGACGATGGTGATATAGTGCTCATGGAGCCGGTAAATACCGCTGAGAACGGCGATATGGTGGCGGTGTGGCTCAAGAATGAGCAGGAAGTGACACTGAAGAGGTTCTTTCTGGAAGAAGGGAAAGTGTGCCTTCGTCCGGCAAACCAGGTCATGCAGCCCATCTATCATGACCCGGAGAATGTGGAAGTTCAGGGTAAAGTGGCTGCCGTCATCAGAAAGCTCTAGACGGAACTGTCGGCAGGCGGAGGTTTCCAGTCTAGCTCATGAGGTAATCAAGTCCCCAATAATAGTTGGAACGTAATCTACCCCTGTTCCCCATAGCGGTATTTCAGCACCCTGCCTGTAGACATGATAGTGCCGACGCTACCTGGAGCTACATTACTGCTACTCCACGAGCGTCGGCACAATTACAAACGTTATCAGTCCTCTCAGACTGATGCCAGTTACCTGCCCTGTCTTTTCGACCTCGCGTTCTTCTTTGCCTTCAAACGCGCCGCGTCTCTCTTTGAGAGGAAGTATCGATGTGACTTAGCCTCCCGCAGGACGCCGTCCATCTGTACCATTCTCTGAAAACGCTTCAGTAGAGAGTCCTGACTCTCACCTTCTCGTATTGACACTTCCAGTGCCATTACATAAAGGCCCCTTCCTTCCAAGTATACCGGGCGAGTATCCAGCACCAGTCCATGATACTAGTGCCAGACCAGCATTAACTGCCCGTTTTAGAAGCATTGTAGCAATCGCTACAATAAACCGGTCTTCCCTGCCGAGGTTCAAACGGAACTTCAGTTTCCTTACCGCACTGGGCACATACAACGGGGTACATCTGCCGGTTCGGACGGTAGCCGAAACCATCACCGGTGTCCCGCCGTGTTTTCCTCGCCTGACGGCATGGAAGACAGCGCTTTGGCTCATTCTGGTAGCCCCTGGAGGCAAACAGTTCTTGCTCCTCAGCACTGAAGGTGAAGACGGTTCCGCAGTCGGCGCACTCAATTGTTTTGTCCTCAAATCCCACGAAGCCACCTCCTCTCTTATTAGTAGTTGGTTAGCCTTGTGGTCAACCGGGACTTGAGCCGATAGAAAATGGAATTGACTAAGTGCTGGGTAACCTGAACTAAACCACCAACGATAGTGTACCATTAAAATATTTTCGCTGCAACCCACCAGTCAATCAAATATCCGGCAGTTTCCTGAGAACTAAGCGCCGGCTAAATTTAAGAGCGGTGGTCACAGGCCACCGCTCTCTATTCTGCTCCTCATTCTCCGGCCAGACGGGAGTATCAGGTGACCATCATTTATGGAAGTCCGGGGGGCGCTTCTCGACGAAAGATTTTACTGCTTCCTTGAAAGAAGGTCTCTGCATTGCCGCGGCGAACTCCTTACCCTCTCGCTGCTGGACCACTGTGATGTCTGTCTCGTCAAGATTCTGCCAAGTCAGACCTTTTGTGACAAAGAGTGACTCTACTGGGTTGAAGGCAATCTCCTGCGCGATATTGACCGCCTCTTCCATTAGCTTGTCGTGTGGGACTACGTGATTAACCAGACCGATACGCGCAGCTTCCTCACCGTTAATTATCTTGCCTGAAAGCATGAGCTCCATGGCATGTCCCAGCCCAACAATGTGGGGTAGCAGGTGAGTGCTGGCCAGTTCCGGTATAACACCCACTCGTACGAAACGCATCGACAAACGAGCCTGGTCTGAGGCGATACGTATATCGCATGGTAGTGTGGTTGTCAGTCCCGCCCCGATAGCAGGACCGTTGATGGCACAAACGATGGGTTTGGAACGCTGAACAAATGGAACCCACGGCTCAATCTGGGGACGTCTTTCCACCTCTTCTCCCGACTCACGCGCCTGGATACCCTGGTTCCAACCACTGATATCAGCGCCGGCGCAGAATGCCCTCCCGGCACCGGTAAGGACAACGGCACCGATACCGGGGTTAGAGTTCCAGGCGTCAATCTGGTCCCGCATTTCCGCTTGCATAGTAGTATGCATGGCGTTTAATTTATCCGGTCGGTTGAAAGTGATAATCCCTACCCTACCACTTGTTTCGGTCAGTATCATCTCGTAAGCCAATAGAATATTCCCCTTTCAGTACAGCTGAATACGATGGTATTGCTGTTACTTTCTGCGCTAATGATAATGGCGTGCGTCTACACTGTCAAGCCATCCTGATAGACGGAGTATGTAATATATGATAAACTATATTTATCGTGTAATATTTCCACCGGGAGGCAGGTATCGTGATAGACCATATTTCCGAGACAATGCCTAAGTTTTACGGCTCGGTAACAGTCGGTGAAAGAGGCCAGGTCGCTATTCCTGCTGAAGCACGGCGAGAGATGATAATTGAGCCGGCCACCAAACTACTGGCATTCGGTCATTCAAACAGAAGGGTTCTGCTCCTCATTAAAGCCGAATTTGCCACAGAAATGCTAGCCAGTGCTACTGCCGCTCTTTCACAGTTCGAGCAGATGGTGAAGGCAGAGCACGCTGAGGAACCGAAGTAGGTCCCATATACACAAAGAAAGAAGGAGTAACCAATATGACCTGGATTACAAAGATAGCCCTGAAGAAACGATGGTTGACGATGCTAATCGCTGCCCTGGTGGCAGGAGCATCTATCTGGGCTATGCTTACTCTCCAAATGGAGCTCTTTCCCGATATTGAGCTACCGATGACCACAGTGATTACGGTCTATCCTCAGGCGCAGGCTGAAGAGGTGATGGAGACAGTAACCATCCCGATAGAAAAGGCCATTGACGGCATAGAAGGTCTTGAACACATTACATCCACCTCAGCCGAAGGCAGCTCTGTTGTTTTCGTGCAGTTCGCGTATGGCACAAATATGGACAAGGTGAACGATATCATCGCCGAGCGGCTCGACACACTGGAACTTCCGCAACAGGTGAGAGGTCTACCTGCCATGATGCCCGGGATGGATGAGAATCCAAGACTCTTTCCAATCGATATCAATATGATGCCAGTAGTAACCCTCAGTCTCATCGGGGATGCATCTCCTAAGGAACTACAGCAAATCGCCGATACCCAGCTTGTGCCAGAACTGAAAGCAATCGAAGGCGTGTTCAATGTCTCTGTGGAAGGTGGTGCCGGCGAGAAGATACTGGTGAGTCCCTCTGTGGAACAGATGACCCAGTCCGGCATCTCCATGGGGCAATTGGTCAGTGCTCTGGCTATGCAAAGCTACGAATCCGTTGCTGACGTGGAGAATGCCTTTCTCAGCCCCGACGGTCCGCAGGTAAAGCACCTGGCCGGGGTCAGTTTTGGTCCTGGCCCGGGAGAGGGCATTAATCGCACCAATGGCAAACCCAGCATCAGCATCAGTTTAACAAAGGAAGCTTCTGCCAACACGGTTACCACAGCCAACGCCATTATTGACAAAGCGGCAGAACTGGAAGCGACCCTCCCTTCAGGCATGGAATTGGTGACCATTATGGACCAGTCGGAGTATATTGAAGGCAGCATCTCCGACCTTAAGAATAGTGCACTGGTTGGTGGTGGCCTTGCCATAGTTGTTGTCTTCCTTTTCCTGATGGCAGTGCGGGCTTCGCTGGTGACCGCCATATCAATTCCTTTAAGCATCCTGATTGGCTTCCTTGTAATGCGCTTCACCGGCATTACAATCAACATTCTAACGCTTAGTGCCATGGTCATCGCCGTGGGGCGGGTTATCGATAACAGTATTGTTATCCTTGAAGTAATATACCGCCACATGCAACTCGGTGAGAGGTTCAAAGACGCTGCTATCAATGGAACCAAAGAAGTAGTCGTCCCTATCACGTCGGCTACTATCGCTACCGTGGTTATCTTCCTGCCACTGGCGCTGGTCGGTGGAATTGTCGGTGAAATGTTCATTCCTTTTGCACTTACGATAGCTTTCGCCCTTATCGGTTCGCTGCTGATAGCTTTGACTGTGGTGCCGGCACTCTCCGGCTGGCTGACAGTCAAGAGAACCGGTGACAGCGTAAGAAAGCCCCGGTATCTGAGGATATACACATCGGTGCTACGCTGGTGTCTCGGTCATCGGGTGGCTACGCTGGTGATTTCCATTTTTCTGTTTCTGGGCAGCCTCGCCCTGATACCCCTCATCGGCACCAGCTTCATACCTGAGATGAACAGTAATGTTCTGACTATTCAGATTGAGATGCCGGAGGACAGCAGTTACAGCACTGTTAACGGGGCTACTATCGAGGCAGAAAGCCTGCTGGCAGCCGACCCTGATGTACTGACCTACAGCACAACAATTGGTTCCGGTAGTGGCACCACGGCTATGGTCAGCAGCATCTTCGGCGGCGGAAACGGTAGCAATATCATCGGCATCGAGACTGTTGTTACCCCGAACGCTGATATCGATAAGGTTGCCACGAGACTTTCCGACAGACTTGACGAGATAATCGAGCAGGGTATAGTGAGTACCGCCTCACAGCAAGCCGCCATGTCAGGCCAGATGTCATCCGGACTGGAAATAACAATTCGAGGCGACACGAATGAAGATGTGGTGCTGGCTGGAGAACAGCTTCTTACCAGGCTGGAGTCTGCCAGCCAGGGTGATGGGGTCACGTCAACCGGTAATACGCTAGCTGACCGTCGGCGTGCTGCTCAGGTTAATAGTCTGAAGAGCCTGGCCAACCTGGAAATACAGACAAGCAATGTACAGTCGAGCCTGGTAGTTGAACCCGACCTATCAAAGATGACGACCCTCGGATTATCCCCGGACCAAATGGGACTGTTGCAGCAGGAATTCATGCTGATGGCTCGGGGGACGACCATTGCCGTGGCAAATATAGACGGCACCAATTACGAAATATTCCTTAAAGGCATCATGGGGGATATAACCACCGCAGAGATAGCGAAGAGTCTGATGGTCGGTGCTCCCATTCCAGTTCCTCTCGATAGTATCGCTACCGTGGAGATGGGAGAACGGTTGACCAACATCCGGCGCTACGACCAGAAGATATCTGCAACCATCACAGGCACCGTAGGTCAGGAGAATATCGGGGCAGTTAACATGGCCGTCCAATCTGAGATTGATTCCATGGTTTTCCCATCTGGTATAAAGACAAGCATGGGTGGCATCAGCGAAGATATGCAGGAGAGTTTCTCCGCCATGTTCATGGCCATAGGCATTGCCATCGGGCTGGTCTATGTGGTACTGGTGTTGACTTTCCGTTCGCTGCGCAACCCCCTGATCATAATGGTGAGCTTACCCCTGGCGTCAATCGGTGCCCTGCTCGGACTGTTAGTCACCGGGAATACACTGGGGGTTACGGGCCTTATGGGTGTACTGATGTTGGTCGGTATTGTTCTGACCAACGCCGTCGTCCTGGTAACCGTCGTAGAGCAGTTGCGTAAGACAGGGCTGAATGACATAGAAGCCATAGTACAGGGAGGTGAGACCAGACTCCGTCCCATCCTGATGACTGCGATAACCACAATGATAGCAATGCTGCCGTTAGCATTTGGAGCGGGTGAAGGGGTGTTGATGGCTGCCGAACTGGCCACGGTGGTCATCGGCGGGCTATTCAGTTCCACTCTGCTGACATTGCTGGTCATTCCCGTGATATATGCCATGACGCACCGGGTGCGCCACAGTGATAGTGTCACTGTACCAACATCCGACAGCCAGCAGGCTAATCCATAGCTGATATTGTCATTCGCGTTTCCGGTAGAGCCTTGCTCGGATGGGACAGGCCTTCCAATTTTGGCTGATATCCCTCACGAAGATAGTGTATATTGTATATAGTCGCTGGCTTGAATACGGGTTATGGCAGGTACTGTGGGCCAGTGATATAAGACATGACACAGAGGAGGTAAGATGGCACGAGTTAGTTTCATAGAAAAGGGCCAGGGGCACCCCATGGTTGAGGACCTCTATAAAAAGATAGAGGTAAGGGGACAGCGCATCATCAATCTGTACAAGGTGCTGGGGCACTGCCCGTTCGTCGGCCTGAACTGGCAGCGACTGGGCAATTCTCTGCTTAAGGGCGAGGAACTGCCTCCCAGGTTACGGGAGTTGGCCGTGCTCCGTGTCGGTCACCTGACAGGCTCTAAATATGAATTCACCCAGCATACCGGTATTGCACTTACAGCCGGATTGACCCGGGAGCAGGTTGATGCCATCCCGGACTGGCGGAAGTCAACGGCGTTCAATGACGAAGAGCGCGCTATCCTGGCCTATACCGATGAGGTTGAGCGGGACGTCAAGGTTAAGGACGAGACATTCGCCACCCTGCGCAGCTTCTTCAGCGAACACGTAATTGTCGAACTAACCGTGGCCATAGGATATTACGGCATGGTGAGCCGGTTTCTGGTCGCACTCGACGTCGAGTTGGAGAGCTAGTGTAGTGTCTTACAAATGCCTTTACAGTCCCTGTCATTCTAGCAAGCCTATGAAAAACCCTTTCGACCAACCCCCTGACCCCCTTCCTGTCCAGGAAGGAGCCTTCTGCGGAAGGGGGGAAAGATTATATCTGGGGGACACCCCCAGACCCCTGCCATAGGGGGCTTCGGCCCCTCTCGGAAGAGGGAGCGCCCCTAAGAAGGGGCGAAGCCCCTCTGGACTCCCCTTTTTCATCACCCTGTTAGACTCGATCCGGGATACGTGTTTGCCCCCTGGAT
>DATKWT010000024.1 GCA_035529395.1 Dehalococcoidales bacterium
TGCTCCCGGCTGGGACCGCCCATTCAAATACGCGGCTGCGGAGTTCCGGGAGACCGGAAACAGGAAGGTGATATGGGAAGGACACTTTGCCGGGATAGAGCGGGAGTATTTCCAGATGGAGAAGCTGGCCAACCTCGACCAGCTTCCGCCCTACGGCTTCAAGGTCTGCTGCTTCCCGATTAAGCTCCTCAAAGCCAGCGCCGCCTGGATAAGGCCGGTGGGTATTGTGCCGGAGGGGTGACAGGGTAGAGGGGGACATTATCCATGCAAATCCATTCCGCTGGTGACTTAAAGTATCGGCTTCCGAACAGTCTGTCGGATTTCCAGATTCGCATGTACATTCATCTGATTAACTGGAAGTGGAAGCACATCACAGAGGAACCAGGGTACTACAGAGGTAGACCGTACGATGCACTGCTCCCATCCAGCTATAAAAAAGAGCATTACCCAATCTACCGCCCCATTAGAGACCGCTTTCTTGAGCACCAGAAGAAGTTTAAATTCAAATCCCACAGGTTTATCGGTCACATGGCAAGCTTTCAGGCCGCCTGTGCAAACCTATTCCTGCCAATTCTGGAAGACCCGATTGTTGCCGTACAGATATTAAGTGTAGTCAAGCCTGATATCAGAAGAGTCGCGATTGAATACCTGGATTCTGGGTATAGGATTGAGTTCTGGGATGAACCGGGAAACATGCTGAATGACCACAATAAAGTTGCCGGCACTGATTCAGATATCGCGATTGCATACTATGACAAACAGGACAACCTGAACCTTTGGCTGATTGAACACAAGTTAACTGAGAAGGAATTCACTACCTGTGGTGGATACAGAAGCAAAGGGAATAAAGCAAAACACAGATGTGATTCAATTCCAGATATATTGAGGGACGCCAACCTGTGCTATTATCATAGTGTCTGCAAATACCGATATTGGCCAATTACTCTTGGGAGTAGTCTATTCAGACAGATTAGAGAAATGGATGGAGAATGCCCGTTCAAAGGAGGGCTGAATCAACTCTGGCGGAACCAGTTACTTGGTTTAGCGGTTGAAAACTCTCCGAAGTGGCCTTTCAAGAAGGTATTCTTCTCCGTTGTATATCACCCGAAGAACGAATCTCTGGTACCGACTATGCGAGAGTTCGGGAACCTCTTCAATCATGACGAAAGGTTCTCCTATTTCACTTCTGATAGACTCCTCGATGCAGCCACAAAAATCGATTCCGCGTCAATTAGCAAATGGCGATCCTGGTACGAAGAGTTGTACTTCTTCTAGCTGCTAGTGTAGTGTCTTACAAATGCCTTTACAGTCCCTGTCATTCTAGCAAGTCTATGAAAAACCCTTTCGACCAATCCCCGTGCGGCCCAGCTGGGCCGCCTCCCCCTTCCGGGCCAGGAAGGGGGGAATATTATACCTGGGGGACACCCCCAGACCCCTGCCATAAGGGGGCGCCCCTCAGAAGGGGCGAAGCCCCTCTGGACTCCCCTTTTTCATCACCCTGTTAGACTCTATCCGGGATACGTGTTTGCCCCCTGGATTCCAGCCTGCGCTGGAATAACATCAACATCCATCATACGTAAAGATATATACGAGACACTACACTAGCTTCCCTTCCACTCTTCTGCCTTCTGCACCAGTTCGCGTGCACTTTCCAGGGAGGTCTGCGTGTAGTCCGGGCCAGCCAGCATCGCTGCCATTTCTTCCAACCGTGCATCCCCATCCAGTGTGTCCAGTCGACTGAGGGTGCGGTCGCCGGAGACCTCCTTACGCACGCGGTGGTGGGAATCAGCGAAGGCGGCAATCTGGGGGAGGTGGGTGACGCAGATAATCTGGTGGTTCCGAGCCAGTGTCCACAATTTCTTGCCGATTACCTCCCCGCTCCGGCCGCCCACGCCGATATCAATCTCGTCGAATACCAGCACCGGTGTATTGTCCACCTCGGAGAGTACCCCTTTCAGAGCCAGCATGAAACGCGACATCTCCCCGGTGGAGGCAATCCGTGCCAGTGGCTTGAGGGGTTCGCCGGGGTTTGTGGAAATGAAGAACTCAACGACGTCGGCGCCAGTGCTGTCGAAGGCGTATGTCCCGCCGTCAGGGAAGGGAATCCCGTCCTCGGCGGGGTGCTGTTCTATACTCACATCGAATTCCACCATCGTCATGTCCAGGGCCTGAAGCTCTTTCCGGACCTCGGTTTTAAGCTGTTCCGCAGCCTGCGAACGTGACCGGGAAAGCTCGGCAGCCATCCGACCCATTTCCTGCTTCAGGCGGGAGCGCGTTTCCTCCAGTTCAACCCGTCGCTGGGAAGAGTGGGAAATGCCTTCCAGGTCCGCGGCTGCTTTTTCCTGGTAGGCCAGCACCTCGGTGATGCTCTGCCCGTACTTTCTTTTCAGGTCCCTGATAAGCTCCAGTCGCGATTCTACCTCTTCCAGTCGCGCGGGGTTGTGTTCCAGGCGGTCGCCGTAGGCACGGAGCTCGCGGGCGGCGTCTTCAAGGCTGTAGAGGGTCGCTTCCAACGACTCAAGCGGCTGCTTCATGCCGGGGTCGAGCTCCGCCAGCTTCTTCATGGCACTGACGGCTTCGCTCAGGGTGTCCGCTGCCGAGGGTCCGGGAACATCATCTCCACGGAGTTTCTGGTAGGCCTCATAGGAGAGCGCCTTCAGTTTCTCGGCGGAGACAAGGATATTCCGCTCCCGCTCCAGTTCTTCATCCTCGCCTTCCCGCAGTTCCGCACGGGTTATCTCGTCTACCTGAAAGCGCAGGAACTCCTCACGGCGGGTCGTTTCCTTTTCATTCTCGATAAGCGTTCTGAGCTCCTGTTCGTCCTGGTGCAGCTCGGCGACTTTCCCGGCGAAGCTGGCCCGGAAGCCGGTGGTGTGGGCGTAGGAGTCCAGGAAATCGAGGTGGCGTTTCTTGTCCAGCAGGGAAAGGTGCTCGCTCTGCCCGTGCACGTCAATCAGGAGGCGGCCAATCTGCTGCAGGATTCCCCGGGGAACTGCGTGTCCGTTTACGCGGATGACGCGCCTTCCCTGACGGCGAAGCTCGCAGTTTATCACCAGGGTCTCTTCGTCGGACGCGATTCCTCTTTCGGCCAGGAGGTCTCTCAGTTGAGCCGCATTCGCGCCTCGACTGAGGGCGAAGACCCCTTCGATTCGGGCGGCATCGGCACCGTGGCGTACGGTCTCTTCATCCGGTTTTGCTCCCAGCAGTGCCTCGACAGCATCGATTACCAGCGACTTACCGGCACCGGTCTCGCCGGTTATCACGTTAAGGCCGGTACTCAGCCGCCAGTTTATCTCGTCGATAATGCCGACATCCCGGACCATCAGTTCCAGCAGCAAAATACCCTCCGGGGTCAGACGCCCCCTGTCTGCGGTGTCCCTATTCTACCATGTCCCGTCAAAACGGGTGGGCTGATTGTGTTGAATCATTTTCTTGACAGTTGAGAAACATGAGTTCTAAGATACCCTATCACTGTAAAAGGAGGTCTCACTTTGCCGACACTTGCTTATGATGATATTCACCAGCACTACGAGGTCTACGGTTCCGGGGAGCCGTTCTTTCTCCATCACGGCCTGACGTCAAGCTGCGAGATGTGGCACCCGCACCTGCCCTGGCTCACACGGAAGTACCAGGTTATCCTTATGGATGCCCGGGGGCATGGTATGACCACTGCCCCTGCGGGGGACGACCACTACTCATGGGAGATAATGGCGGCCGATGTCAACCGCCTGCTCGGACACCTGGGGGTAGAGCGTGCCATTATCGGTGGCCTCTCCATGGGCGGCGGCGTGTCTCTGGCCTTCGCCCTGAACTACCCGCAGAAGGTCAGGGCGCTCCTCCTGTGTGATAGTGCCGGTGTTGGCGTGCGCTCCCCGCAGATGCAGGTAACGCGCGAGCAGATGGACCGACAGATGGAAGAGCGCGAGCGGATTGTGCGTGAATACGGTGTGGTCGAGCAGGGGTACCGCTCGATAACCGCCGGTCTTGCCCCGAAGGCGGTCCTTGAAGACCCCGTACTCCAGGAGGAGTACATAGAGCGCATGTCCCACTTTTCGGTTAACGGCTCTATCTATGCCAGCCGTTTCGTTATGCGGAACGCGGTACAGGGTGTGGAGCGGACCAGAGAGCTGACCATGCCCACGCTCGTCGTTATCGGTGATGAGGACGTTGGGCTGCTTCCTGCCGCGGAGTGGCTGCGCGATATCCTGCCCAACCGGCGCTATGCCCTCCTTGAAGGGGTCGGGCATGCTACCTCACGCTACAAGCCGGAGGCCTGGCGAAAGGCGGTGCTGGACTTCCTTGATGATTTCGAGCAGGGGAAGGACATTCGCGGCGAGGTAACGCTCTAACAGGGGTCTGGAAGCTGCTCTCCAGGCCCCTTCCTTGTGTTCTGGGTTCTGTTGCATTTGGGTGTACTCACCGGAATCATCCCTTTGACAGAGCTGCGATTATGAGGGCGAAAACGGACTCTGACAGTCAGGTGAGAGGCGTGTACCATTATTGCCAAAACAATGAGGGTCGGATGCTTCCTGGCGAGTTGAAATGGGAAATGTCGGTCTAAGAGTATTTCTGTTTTGCACCGAAATGATTTCTTGGTTAAATCAAACGAGTATTGGTTAAAGAAAGAATGTAATCATGATAAATATGACGTGTTACAATACATCCTCATAGATGGTGAATTTAGTGGTACTGTTGTGGGATTTTCTAAAGACGGGCCGTTCATCATAGAAGATACAGTCCTTGATCTGGAGGATACAGAGGCAGATAACAGAAAACAGGGAATTCTTGAAGCTGTCAAGTTCGTGAACAGTACGGCTTTCAGCCCGATAATAAGATACTGTGGTAAGAATCTATAATCAAAATTAGTAGAGGTTTGAAGTGAAAGAGAAGTCTAATAAGGAATGTATAATTGATACAAGATGTGGTCTTAGCTGCGTCAATTGCGTGTTCAGAGAGAGAACCGGGTGCGGTGGTTGTATTGAAACAAACGGACATCCATTTCATGGTGAATGTTCTGTAGCCATCTGTTGTCAGAATAAAGGTTTCCTTCATTGCGGAGAATGCCCGGATATCCCCTGTCAAATGCTGCACGATTATTCCTTTGACCCGCAGCACGGAGATAACCCTCATGGTGCAAGAATTGAACAGTGCAAGAAATGGGGAAAACAAGAAAAGTAATGGTATCTCACGAAAAGCAGAGAATGGTAATATCTTTAAGGTAATCAATGAGGGAAACGTACTTTTCATGGTTAATACGCCTTCTAGCATGCTGCTGAAAAACCCTTTCGACCATCCCCCATGCGGCCCGGATGGAGCGCCTCTCAGAAGAGGCGGGGTTTCTCAGAAGAGGCGGGGCCTTCCCCTTCCTAGCCAGGAAGGAGCCTTCTGCGGAAGAAGGAGCCTTCTGCGGAAGGGGGGAAAGATTATATCCGGGGGACACCGGCAGAATCTGGTTTCGGATTCTGCTAACGTCATTCTGTAAGAATGACGCCCAGACACCCCTGCCAAAGGAGGCTTCGGCCCCTCTCAGAAGAGGGGGCGCCCCTGAGAAGGGGCGGAATCCCTCTGGACTCCCCTTTATCAGCACACTCCTGGAGGTAGGGACACGCTGGCAGACCTGACTTGCCCCCTCCTCGATATATGGTTAAAATATTAAGAGCGAGGCATTTGACCGGAGGTGAGTGTGGGGATAAGACTGTTTACCGAGCCGAAGCTGCACCAGCCGGATATGGTCGTCGGATGGCCCGGTATCGGCAATATCGGCGTTATCACCGTGGATACCCTGCGGCAGGAGACCGGTGCCGAACCGCTGGGGGACATCGAGCCCTGGGACTTCTTCTACCCCAATAAGGTCGTCATCAGGGGTGGTGTGCTGGAGAAGCTGGAGTTCCCCAGCAACAAGTTCTACTACAAGAGGCTCGAGGACAGGGACCTGCTGCTCTTCATTGGTGAAGAACAACCCTCCGAGCGTGGCAGGATGTATGCCGAAGGCGGTAAGGCCTATGAGATGGCCAACCTGGTACTGGACGTGGCCGAGAAGTTCGGCTGCCGGCGAGTCTACACTTCGGGTGCAGCCGTGGCCCTCACCCATCATGAAATGAGGCCAAGAGTCTGGGCTGTGGCTACCGATGACAGGTTGCTGGCTGAGGCGAAGGGCTACATCAACACGGTGCTGATGAGTGAGGCCGAAGGAAGGGGCGACTTTGGTAATATTACCGGCTTGAACGGCCTGCTGACAGGCGTCGCCAGGAAACGTGGCTTTGAGGCTATATGCCTCATGGGTGAGATACCGGACTACCTCTCCCGGGTCCCCTTTCCCTATCCCAGGGCGTCACAGGCTGTTCTGGAGGTACTTGGCTCCGCACTCGGTGTCCCCATTGACCCGAAGGCTCTGGAAAGCATGATTACTCAGATAGAGGGTGTAATCAGCAACGTCTTCCGGCAGTTCCCGCAGGAGGTGCGGGAGAAGATAGACCAGAGAAAACGGGATGTCCAGACCCGGCCGGGCATAATTACGGACGAAGAAGAGCGATGGCTCAAAGAGCATATCGATGATTTATTCCAGCGGGGAGAAAAGGGGCAATGACGGACCCTGTTCAGTTCTCTTCCAGACCTGAGCTACGGAATCCCACTCTGGTGGCTGCCTGGTCCATGGACGCCGCCGGACTGGGGTTTTCGGTGACTGACTACCTGGTCGGTAAACTGGGCGGGCAACCGTTCTGCCACATTGAACCGGTGGATTTCTTTGCCCTGGGGGGAGTGACAATCGACAATGACCTGGTCCAGTTTCCCGAGAGCAGATTCTACGCCTGTCCTGAGAAGGACCTGGTGCTGTTTCAGAGCACCCCTCCCAGCCACGAATGGTACCGTTTCATGAATCTGGTTCTGGACGTAGCCCGGGACTACTGCCATGTCAGGGAGTTCTACACCGTGGGCAGCATGGTTGCTCTGGGGCCCCATTCCGCCCCCCGCCAGTTCTTCGCTACCGTCAGTTCCCGCGAGTTGAAGGAGGAACTGGCTCCCTACGGGCTTACCAGGGAAGTGAACTACGAGACTCCTCCCGGAGGGAGACCGACGCTTAATTCCTTTTTCCTGTGGGCTGCGAGAAGGAGGAATATCCCCGGGGCGAATCTCTGGGTACCCGTTCCTTTCTACCTGGTGTCCTCTGATGACCCCGCGGCCTGTAAGAAGGTCCTCGAATTCCTCAATCACAGGCTGGGGCTGGGTCTGGACCTGAGCGACCTTGATGAAGAGGCCAGGGCGCTGGACGAGAGAATCGACCGGATAAGGGCATCGTCTCCAGATGTGGATAGATACATCCGCAAGCTGGAGAACAATGAAGGGCTTGCCGAGGGCGAAGGGGAGAAGCTGGCCAAAGAGGTTGAGGAGTTACTCAGGGAGGAGGAAGGCTAAGTGTGGAGTCACCGGTCCGGCGCTCACTCTGCTTCCTCCGTCTTCTCTTCCTGTGAAGAGCGGTCGCGCAGCCAGCGGTGAATCGCATCCAGTGCCGGTGGCGCTACGCTGAACACCTCTATGTCCTGGGGAAACTGCACCGGGTGTCCTTCGCGGATAAAGAGTATCCCCACCTCGTCATCTCCGAGGGTCTCGTCTATCCGTAGGGAAATGTGTTCGTATCGTTTCTTTGAAGTCTCGCGGTAGAACCCGGCGACCTTCTCTGCCGCACTGCGACTGAGGAAACCGAGCAGCAGACACCGTTCCCAGTCAAGGCATTCGTCGGCCAGTTCAAGCTGCTCGGTTGCCTCCACAAGAGCGCCGTCCTGGCACTTCTCTCTGGCAATCCGGTGGCTGGGCGGGCTCAGTTGCTCCATGATATTAAGGCCTTCCTCGCCACCGAGACCAATTGACTCGTGATAGATATGCCGGACTTCTCCTATCTTCAACTCCTGGTTGGTAATCTGCTCACTCACCTGCTGCCAGTAAAGTTCGAACCTCTCCACGTAGTCCGGTGGAGAGTCTTTCCCGATATATAGCAGGGGCACAAGGTAGAGCTTTCTCTGTCCCTTGAAGCGTTCCGCCTCGGGTTTCTCTATCTTACCCAGTTCTTCGGTCATTCCTCGTCTTCCTCCCGGTTGTCGTGCTTACGCCGAAGTGGCGACACCACTTCGGGCACGTCTGTCCTAGATTTTACCGCCTGCTGCTGCCCACCGCAACTCTGGTAGAAGTGTCTCGCGGGCTGAGATTGCGCGGAGTTGGATTCAGTCCCGCGTCTCGACTCTCTATGAGATTCTTCCTCGCGGTGCTCGTCAGAATGACAGAAGGGAAGTGACTTGCGGGGAAAAACCATTAACATACAGGTTGCCAAACCAGGGGTAGTAGGATACACTGGAATTATGCTGTACATGAGCACTTCCGGATTTAGTCATGCCGACTGGGCAGGACATTTCTACCCGCCGGGCCTTCCCGAGCGCGAGCGGCTCGTCTACTATGCGCGGGAGTTCAATACCTGTGAGGTGAACTCAACCTACTATGCCATACCGCGACCGTCTAACCTGAAGGCGATGGCGGATAAGACCTTTGTCTTCGTCAATAATCACTGGCAGGCACGGGCGATAAATACCATCCGGCAGTTGCGTCTCATGCTGGATTGACGCCGGTCTCGGCAGGCCGGCATAATTGACACCATACTATTGTCCTTTGAGCAACACTTGAGTATAATAACATATCTGCAACCATCATCGCTTAGTCCATGCAACTCATATGAGTCCTGCGGCTGGGCGTGAGGAGGCCAATATTGGCTGGCGAATATAAGGCACTTCGCACTCGTCTGGTAAAGGACCAGAAACGTTTTCTTGAAGAGCTGGAGCAATTGAGGGCTGCCGCCCAGCCGACCGAGGAAAGGCGAGAGGGGAGTCCTTTCGGCAAGCGGGAGGAGGAGGCTACGGAAAGCCTTGAGCTGGAACGACGGCTGGCCCTGGAGAAACAGATACGGGAGCAATTGAACGAGGTGGAGGCAGCTCTGCAGAAGTTCGAGAAGGATACGTACGGGCTATGCGAGGATTGCGGCAAGCCCATAGACATAGAGCGACTCGAAGCGCTTCCTCAGGCCAAGCTATGTCTGGACTGTAAGGCTCTTCAGGCAAAGAATGCAAAAGGCAGATTCTCTCCTGGGTAGCTGGCGGGGGCCGGTTCTTTTCTTCACTGTCTCACTGATAGTGGCCGCGGACCAACTCACCAAGGCCTGGGTGACTTCCTTCGATGTCGGTGAGGTTATATTCAAGCTGGGTTTCTTCCGGCTGGTGCATGTCCAGAATACCGGGGCTGCTTTCGGCATATTCCAGGGCCAGTCCTTCATTCTGACCATAGTTGCCGTTATCGGAATCATTGTTCTCCTGTTCCTGGTGTTTTTCCTGCGTCGCAGCTACCCGTTTCTGGCGGGAATGACCAACATAGTAGCTTTCAGCCTGATGCTGGGGGGCACTACGGGGAACCTGATTGACCGGCTCAGACAGGAAGGCCGCGTTACCGATTTCCTTGATGTCGGCTTTTGGCCGGCTTTCAACGTTGCCGATTCGGCGATAGTGGTCGGTGTTATTATTGTTGCCTATTCACTGGTGCGCCTGACCAGGGCAGAGAAACAGTAGGCACGGGCAGACTGGTGTGCCCAAAGGGGTAAGGTTGAGCACTGGAACCGCAGTGTACCGCTTCACCGTTGAAAGACCGGGTGTTCGCCTTGATAAGTACGTGGCTGAGAACTGCCCGGAGCTATCCCGGACACAGGCTCAGAAGCTCATTCCCGATGGCCATATCACCGTCAATGATGTCGTGGCCAGGGCGGGTCTCAAGCTGAACACCGGAGACCGGATAACGGTAAGCATTCCCCTGGAAGAGCCCGGTACCTTACTACCGGAGTCCATCCCCTTCGGTATCCTCTACGAGGATAGTGACGTGCTCGTTATTGATAAGCCTGCCGGACTGCCGGTACACCCGGCACCGGGACACCCCGGCCATACCCTGGTGAACGGGCTTCTGGCTTATCTTTCTACCTTGCCGGATACCGGCGACGCACTTAGGCCGGGAATCGTACATAGGCTGGATATGGATACCTCCGGAGTGATGCTGGTGGCCAAGAACCGGGCGGCCCATGCTAATCTGTCGGAGCAGTTCAAGTCCCGTTCGGTAGCCAAGGTCTACCTGGCGCTGGTCAGGGGGCGTCTTTCCCCGGAAGATGGCGCCATCGAAGCGCCGATTGGGCGCGACCCCCGCAACCGCAAGCGTATGGCGGTAGTTACCGAGAACTGCGGTCGGCCAGCACGTACCGGATATCACGTGGTCAGGTACATTGACAGCTATACGCTCCTTGAGGTGGCGCTGGAGACCGGGCGTACCCACCAGATTCGGGTCCACCTGGCTGCCATCGGTCATTCGGTGGTGGGAGACACGACCTATGGGGTGTCCTCACCATACCTATCACGGCAATTCCTGCACTCATTTCGCCTCGGTTTCTGCCTGCCGGGTACCGGGGAGCACGTGGAGTTTGAATCCGGACTGCCGGCCGACCTGCAGCAGGCGCTGGAGGATATCGGCTAGAGTTTTAACCCGTAAGGTGGTAGAATTGGGCGTAGCAGGTGATGCCGCATGGGTGCCTTCTGTTCCCACTCTCACCAAGGAAAGGTGCTGCCCCGGCAATGCTGGAGGTTAGAACATGAATTTATCCAGGCAGATAACAAGTGAGAGCTATACCGTTGACTACGCCGGTTTCTGGATAAGACTGCTGGCTTTTATCATTGACGGTGCTATCCTGGGAGCGGTCATCTGGGTCTTCAACGGTCTCTGGCCGCTGGCCTTCGGTCGTGGCTGGATGGGTGGTTTGGGGGACGTTGCAATTTCCTCCGGGGAAGCGGACGCATTATACTGGACCCTGCAGTTTCTGATTCCGTTCCTGATGATTGTTGCCTATTTCATTTGCTTCTGGGGCTGGCGGGGTCAGACCCCGGGGAAGATGGCCATGAAAATCAAGATAGTCCGTTTCACCGGCGAGAATACTGACTGGGGTGATGCGGTGATGCGGTTTCTCGGTTTCATTATATCCGTCCTGTTTGTCTTTATCGGCAACTTCTGGATTGCCTTTGACAGCCGGAGACAGGGCTGGCATGACAAGATAGCCGGGACTTACGTCATCAGAGCTCGCCCTAAATAATGTCGCTAGCAATGCCGTGACTGATACCAGTACCTGAAGCCATCGGCTGGCCCTGTGGAGAAAGCCTATGAGTCCAACGGTCAGGACACGTTTTGCCCCCAGTCCCACCGGTTACCCCCATGTGGGCAATATGAGGTCCGCCCTGTTCGCCTGGCTCTTTGCCCGGCACAATGGTGGCGTCTTCATCATCCGCATCGAGGATACCGATGTCGCCCGCAAGGTAGAGGGTGCCGTTGAGGGTATTCTTGATGGTCTGCGCTGGCTGGGGCTGGACTGGGACGAAGGGCCGGAGGCAGGTGGCGACTACGGTCCATACTTCCAATCACAGCGTCTGGAGCTGTACCAGGAGGCTGCCCGGCGACTTGTGTCCCAGGGCGATGCTTACTACTGCTACTGCAGCCCGGAGCGCCTGGAGGAGATGCGTGCTGACCAGACCCGGCGCAAGCAGCCGCCGGGCTATGACCGCCACTGCCGTGAGTTGAGCCAGGAGGAGAGGAGAAAGAAGGAGGAAGAAGGCATCACGCCGGTGGTGCGCTTCAAAACGCCCCTCACCGGGGAAACCCGGTTCCACGATATCATCTGGGGAGACAGTGTATTCAAGAACTCCACTCTGGACGACATGGTACTGTTGAAGTCGGACGGCTATCCGACCTACCACCTGGCCAACATCGTCGACGACCACGCTATGGAGATAACCCACGTGCTCCGTGCCGAGGAGTGGCTTTCCAGCACGCCGCGTCACGTCCTGCTCTACGATGCCATGGGCTATCAGCCGCCGGGATTTGCCCACCTGCCGATGCTCCTCGGGTCGGACCGTTCCAAGCTGGGTAAACGACACGGAGCGGTCTCGATAACCGACTATCGGGAGCAGGGCTACCTGCCGGAAGCGATGATGAACTTCCTCGCCCTGCTGGGCTGGTCACTGGACGACAGGACGGAGCTGATGTCCCGGCAGGACCTCATCGACAACTTCAGCCTGGAGCGGGTCAGTAAAACGGCAGCAATCTTCAACCCGGAGAAGCTGGAGTGGATGAATGGTGTCTACATCCGTAATTTAAGTCCCGAGGACTTCCTGGGGCGGGCTCTGCAATCTCTGGAAGAAGGGCTGCCGTCCGAGGCAGAGCGTCCACTTTCGATTGACTACGTCCGGCAGATTACGCCTCTTGTCCAGGAACGAGTCAAGACACTCGTTGAGGTACCTTTACTGACACGGTTCTTCTTCGTGGACTGCCTGGAGTACGATGTTACCCTGCTTATTCCCAAGAATATGAACGCTGAATCAACCCGCCGTGCTCTGGAGGTCTCCCGGCAACAGCTGGAGGGACTGGCTTCCTTTGACGCCGAATCGCTGGAAGGACTGCTCAGACCCCTGGCGGTGGAGATGGAACTGAAGACCGGGCAGCTTTTCGGTGCATTAAGGACGGCGGTTACCGGACAGAAGGCGGCACCACCCCTGTTTGAGACGATGGCCGTACTCGGCAGGGAGACGTGCCTGGTGCGGATTGAGCAGGCGCTGGGTAAGCTGTAATATCCCGCAAAAAGACCACCTTCGGCTTCATACGACCCTGGAGGATGTCTGGTAGGATGGGGGACAGGGAAATGGAGCGGGCATTATCAGAGCAGTGCGGTTCCAAAGGGATGCTGATGGAACCACCGTATGTTGCCCTTTACCATTCGGGTGAGCTGAAACGCCGTGCCGAGGCACTTGAGGCCCGCCTTTCCTCGTGCGATATCTGCCCCAGGGAATGCGGCGTCAATCGTCTCGAAGGTGAGCGAGGGTTCTGTCGTTCCGGGCGTCTCCCCCTGGTGGCGACCGTCTGCAGCCACCACGGCGAGGAGCCGGTCATTTCGGGAAGCCGGGGGTCCGGGACGGTATTCTTTGGCAACTGCAATCTCCGGTGTGTCTACTGTCAGAACCACCAGATAAGCCAGGACCGGACCGGACGGCGCTCTGTTGAGATGGACTGCCATGTCCTGGCGGAGCGTTTAATTTACCTTCAGGACGAGCTAAGGTGCCACAACATCAACTTCGTTTCCCCGTCCCACTTCGTTCCGCAGTTGGTTCGGGCAGTCCTCGAGGCGGTGCCAATGGGACTGAGGCTGCCGCTGGTCTACAACAGCAGTGGCTATGATTCGGTCCGGTCTCTGAGAGAGCTGGAGGGGATAGTGTGTGTCTACCTGCCGGACCTCAGGTACGCCTCGGACCGGTGGGCCTGGAGGCTTTCCAGGGCAAAGCGATACGTGTATCACGCTCGCGCCGCCATCCTGGAGATGTACCGGCAGGCGGGTAATCTTGTGCTGGATGAGGAAGGACTGGCCTGGCAGGGCCTGATTGTCCGCCACCTCGTGCTGCCCGATGGGCTGGCCGGGAGTGAGGAATCGCTCACGTGGCTGGTCAATGAGGTCTCCCCACAGGTCACGGTGAGCATTATGTCGCAGTACTACCCGGCAAATCGTGCTTCACGTATACCTGCGCTGGCACGAACTCTACGGGGGTCGGAGTACGCGGAAGTCATCGAGATAATCGATAGTCTGGGGATGGAGAATGGCTGGATACAGGAAATGGGGGCGGCGGACAGCTATCTGCCGGACTTCAAGCGTGAGGGACACCCATTTGTATCGCCAGGGGCAGAGTCAACCTGAGTACCGGGGACAAGTCGCCACCTGTATTTCGCTGGACTTATCCCGCAAAGCATATGTAAATAGAGAAAAAAGGGCAATACTTCTGCTTACATTGTGGTCAGACTGTGTAAAACCAGACAGCCGCTATGGTAAGGAGGTCAGGAAATGATGAGGGTATCTCTGGCGTTTATAAAACGTGTGGGTCGTAAATTGAGGGGGCACTTTCTCGCTGGTATCTTTATCACTTTTCCGCTTGGTCTCACCGTATGGGCATTTGTCTGGGCTTTCAACGAGATTGACGGCTGGCTACAGCCGATTATCGAGCGCATATTCGGATACACGATTCCCGGGGTCGGTTTTGGTTTTACCGTGGTGGTCATCTATTTGATAGGGGTGATTGCCAGCAACGTTATCGGACGGAGACTGATAGGTTATGGTGAAACGGTAATGGGGAGGATACCGCTATTTCGCTACCTGTACAATGGTACCAGGCAGATTCTACAGAGCTTCTCCACACCCGATGCCACGGGATTCATGCAGGTGGTCCTTGCCGAGTTCCCCAGGAAGGGCACCAGGACAATCGGTTTTATCACCAATGAAGTGTCTGACGAATCCGGCCGGAAGCTGCTTAACGTCTTCATACCGACTGCTCCGAACCCGACCTCCGGTTTCCTGCAGATACTACGAGAAGAGGAGATTATCCGGACCGAC
>DATKWT010000025.1 GCA_035529395.1 Dehalococcoidales bacterium
TCTCAGCGTTACCATTGTAGAGACCCTCTATCATGGCATCCCGGTCGATTGCCATCGACAGTGCTCGCCGTACCCGGATATCATCGTAGGGCAGTTCTTCAATATCCATCCGCATGAAGATGTTGTTCGACGTGTGTCTGAGGTATCGCGAGTAATTGAGCTCTGGGTTCGTCCGGAGCAGGCTTTCGCCATCATCCCACTCAATGCCACTAATCTGGTCAATCTTGCCGGTCCGCAGGGCCGAGATTTGCGTGGACTCGTCTTCGATCACTAGTCCGCGAACCCTGTCCGGATAGGGCAGCATGTTACCCGGGTTAACCGGGTCCTCACGCCAATACGAGGGGTTTCTGGCCATCGTTACCGAGCTGTCTATCACATAATCGGTTACCATGTAGGCCCCTGTGCCGATCTGGTCCCTCCAGTCGGTTACGAAATCGTCCAGGGTATATGTCCCGACCTCAACCGGCTGTTGCCAGTTCACTCCGGCTCCAGCGGCTAGTTCTTTAGGAAATATCCGTACCTCTGTGACGTTTCCCTGGATGGCTGCACCGTGCGACTGCGGTGGAGTCTTGACTACTACCGTCGTCTTGTCGAGCGCCTGAACAGATATTATCTTGTCTTCCAGTTTTGACTGAGGCCAGCCGAAGCATGACGGGTCCATGCTAACCCGATAGATGCTGTAGGCCACATCTTCAGCCGTCAGCTCTCGCCCGAACGCCGGTGCCTTATCTTGCCAGTGAATGCCCTCGCGGATCTTGTAGATAATAGTCTCGTTGTCCGGCCATTCCCAGCTCACCCCGACCGCCCATATATCATGCTCAATCGTCCAGAGACCGGGCATAATCCACTCGTCTTCCCCGGTACCGGCCGGTCCTTTTGCCCAATCACCGGTACGCAGGGTCTCGTTGGTCAGGTGCACCGTCCAGCATGAGGCGGCCAGGATGGTCTTGGGGTCAAAGCCTACCACGTCCGCCGTCAGGCCAATGGTAAGCGTCCCCCCGTATCGCGGTCCAGTTGTTGCTGTTGCTGCTACTACCTCCGCCTCCTCCTCCTCTGCCTTCTCTGCTACCTCACCTTCCTTTTCTGTTTCTGTCACCTTACCAACGACTGTTTCCGCCTCTTCTTGCTCTTCCACCACCGGCTGGCAGGAAGCCAGCACTAAAGCCACCACCATCAGCGAAGTTAAGATGAGCCAGGATATTTTTCTTGTCATTTCTTGTTCCTCCTTTTTCACCCGGGCAGTTGATTCGGGCCTGCCGAACGACTACGTCTACACTACTTCCTCCTTTCTGAATAGTCTTACTTAATCGGCTAGCCGCTATTCATTCCTCAAAGTACTCCAGCTTTGCTCTTCTTGGCCAGGGCTTTCTTGGCCTTCTCGCTTCCGTATTCACCCATGCCACCGACACCTCCCCTCAGCCGGGGGTCAAGCAGGTCCCTTAAGGCATCTCCAAACATGTTGATACCGTAAACTACCATGGACAGGGCCAGACCCGGCCAGATAGCCATCCAGGGAGCGTCAAACATGTACTTGCGCCCCGGCCCGCTGAGCATACCGCCCCAGCTCGGGGCTGGCGGTGGAATGCCGAACCCGAGGAAGCTGAGAGTGGCCTCAGCGATTATGACCGCGCCCATGGCGATGGTGAATATGATGATGACGGGAGCAAACACATTGGGCAGGATGTGCCGGATAAGTATCCGTGAGTTCGAAGCCCCGAGGGCGTTGGCGGCATCTACATAGACATTCTGTTTGGCCCCCATAACCGCGCTCCTCACCAGTCTCGATGAACCGATACCACCCAGGATTCCCAGGCAAAATATAACCTGGAGCAGTCCGGGCCCGATGATGGCCATCACCGCCAGATAGAAGAACAGTGCCGGGAAAACAATAACGGCATCAACGAACCGCTGTATTATCAGGTCGACCTTGCCGCCAAAGTAACCCGAGATAATACCGATAAGCGTAGCCAGGATAACGTCAATGGTGGAAGCGCCCAGACCGACGAACATGGAGATACGAGCACCGTAGATGATACGGCTGAGCATGTCTCGCCCCAGCTGGTCTGTTCCTAACAGGTACTCACCCGATTGTGGTACCATCACGGCTCGCATATTAATCTCATTGGACCCGTAGGGGGCGAGAAAGTCAGCGAAAATGCCGACAAAAAGCAGCCCCAGGACGATGACGGCACCAACGGTGCCCATTGGCTTCTCCCTGGCCAGCCTCACGGCGAAGCCAGCCAGCCGGTGACGCCTCCCTCGCTTAGCCATCCCCTCGGAAATGGTGCCTCCAGCATTTTCAGCCATGTCTCGATGCCTTCTCTATCTATTTGTAGCGAATCCTGGGGTCAATGTAGGCGTAGCTTATGTCGGTCAACAGAATACATGCCATTGTCAGGGCAGCCATAATCAGGTTCACTCCAGAGATTATTGGGTAGTCCCGGTTGTTGATAGCTTCAATCATGAGACGCCCCATCCCGGGCAAACAGAATATTTGCTCCATGACAATGGCGCCACTCAGTAAGCCGGGGATGCGTGCTCCCAGCATGGTTATCAGGGGAAGCCCGGCGTTTCTCAGGGCATGCCGCAGGACGATTACCCTCTCCTTAAGCCCCTTTG
>DATKWT010000026.1 GCA_035529395.1 Dehalococcoidales bacterium
CTCTACCAGACGGTTGCCGTATTTTTTCAGCACAGCTTTATGCTGCTGCTCGTATGATGGCGCGGGCCGTCGATACTGCCGAATATCATTAAAGTTAATCAATCCCACTGCCAGAATGAAAATGAAGGTAAGAACAGGGAATACCAGGCGCCCTGCAGGTAAAGGCAGCCCCAGGGCTGTCCTGGTGCTTTTGGTGCTGCTCGTGTCGGTGAGAGTAGTTGGTACCACTTTATTCAGGTCTTCCCTGAAGGCGAACACCGGCTTTCCCATATCGGCAGTCAGCGTCTGGCTGAAGCTTTCCCTGATGCTGCCTTGAGCCGTATTTGCAGTGGTGAGGACATCGACCCGAATAGTTAGCAGGTAAGTAGAAGCAGCGCTGCCTATTTCATGGCGGATATTGTCCAGTAAATCCCTGATACCGGTGATGTCCAGGGAAAACGAAGTTTGCAGGTCACCGCTGTAAGAGGTGGATGGTACCAGGACAAAGCTCTTTTTCCAGATATCGGCCCCTTCCAGCAGGGCGTCTACGGCAATCTGCTCCTTGAGGCCGGTTACCGGTTGGCTGCACTTGAACTCATATCTGAAGGTCATATCTATTGTTTCCAGCAGGTTGGCCAGGAGGACGGTACCCGGTTTGACTTCCGTTAGAGGGGACGGTTGCGGGGCCGCGAGTACGGGCACCGTAATACTCTGTGCATCAAATACCGAGTTGGGTTTGAGCTGAACCGTATAATTGAATACGCCGCTGCAATCATCTTCAGAAAGTACCCGGTCACCATCGATTTCCAGGATAGTGTTGCTCAGTTTAAGGGGCAAACTCTGCCGGAAGACGCTGTCTCCCTCCTTGACATTGGCCACGATAGCCATCCGGCGGCTGCCGGTCACCCCTAATTCCGTCTCGATGGTATCGAAGAGGTCATTGCATTGCCGTACTTCCAGTTTGAACGGTATGTCTATCTGATTGCCGGTTAGCCCTTCCTGCGATATCAGGGGCAGGGTTTTTTGCCAGAGGCCTTCATTTTCAAGTACGGCATCGATGGTAACATCTTTAGATGAGTCAGCCTGGCCGCAGTAGGTGAAGGTCATATCAATACCATCTATGATGGCAACCGGATAGCGCGTATTGGTGGGCAGGGGTTCTTCCTGGCGGGGTTCAGGACCGAAAAGGTATGACGGTGCAAGGCAGGCCGTGTAATCAAAGTCTCCCCTTTGAGTATAGGAAAGCCGCACTACTTCTTCCTCAATGATTAATGGATTGGAGAAAGCGATAATAGTACCCGCTATTAACGCTGGTAAAGCCATCAGTAGAAATACTGACATCCATCTTTTCCAGGCCATTACTATCCACTCCCTGTTTAAGCCGTACATCACCTGTTGCCTATTACATTTTTCACCAGTACCGCCAGCCACCCGACTTTAGGGATAACGAATATGTTTTTACCCGTTACGGCAAGGGCAGCCGCCGGATAAATATCCGGGTCTTCATTAGCGTCACCTTTGGTAACGAATACCCTGCCGCTCTCCGTCTCTTGAATTTCAATAACTCGGTGTATGATGTTTTCATCTTCGCTTCTGCGTATCTGGATGACGTCACCTACCTGAATTTGTTCTTCTGTAAACTCGGCCATAATAGCGATATCTCCTACCTCCATGTAAGGACGCATGCTGCCGCTGGCAATCAAAGCCGGTTTGAGCGGGAAAAGGCCTACCGAGAACCAGATGATACATACACCAGCAAGAGCCGTCATCAGCCAGCCGGCAGTGGCCAAAAATCCGGGCTGCATTCTGGTACGGGAGCGCTTTACGAGTGATGATTCCAGCCTGCCGGCAGCAACCAGAAGCAGCAGAGGGACAATGATACCGATAAGCCCCCGGAATGTCCATTGCAGGTCCGGTATAACGGGACTGAACCACCAGAATAACTGCAATATACCCCGGTAGAGCAAAGATGCTAAAGGGCCTCCGGAGCGAGCCAGCCGGGTTGCCAGCACATTCTCAGCCAGGAGAGGGAAGAAAGTACCCGTCAAATATGCTATCGAGTCTGTTTCAAACCTCAGCGACGTCAGGGCATCCCACGGGACGGCTATTACTGTGAACAGCAGCCCCACAAAGACTATCGCAGACCAGGTGTGTTTACTACCCATACGCCGTATCAGCCAGGCACGGCTGAACTCCATGCCCAGCAGTGTTGCGGTGACCAGGAACAAATTTCGCGAAATGCCCAGAAAAGTGAATGTATAGGGGCTCTCTCCGAAGGACGAAAATACGCCGCCGAACACATAGGCAACTAGCTGGCTAATACCGCCGGTAAGGGCCAGGATGAGAAAGTCCTGGCGTACTCTCTCGCGGGGGGTCCGGGCCGGGGGCAGCAATTTCAGTGTGCCGATGAAGAGCAGCAGCCAGGTGACGGGTAAAATGAGGTAGGTGCTCCAGATACGGTTGCCCATGGTGGGAAGGCCGAAATTTACCAACACGTAAATTCCCACCAGAGAAAGTACCAGTACAAATCTTGAATCAATAGAGAACTTTCTAATCAAGACTCTCCGCCCGTTGAAATACTTTCAGGCAAGGCCGGGTGGTAAAAGATTGGCAGCCAGTATTTATAGGATACGATAGCCCAGATCAGCACTGGAAACAGGTCGATACCGATGGAGAGAAAAAGCGTGGCTATGGAGCGTCCCAGCCACCGCTCCGTGTTAAAATAGGCAATCAGACCAATGGCCGCCAGACTGGCTACCTGGATGGCAATACTGCATGACAGGGCGACAACAAGATAAACAGGCCGTTTTTTTACCGGAATACCCGGCGTAAACAGGACAAGGGCCAGCAGGAGTATGAATCCCCCGAAGAAAGGCAGCGCATGTAGAGACGAAGGCAGCGGATAACCCTTTAAATATATTAAAAAGGTATCCTCTTGTGCCTGGATAATAATACTCGAAGGTGTCGTCATGTCGGCCAACCTGGCAACCGAATTGGCGTAGGGGCCGGCAATATACGGAAACAGGGCTGCCAGTAGTAATATCAAGCCCGTTACTTCGAGGAAGAAAAATAATAACCTATGACGGCTGTACATTGACGACCTTCCCAATCCACAGTAGCCATATGCCGATTACCACCAGGATGGTTATTGATTGCCAGACCACAAAATGGGTGATATCAAAGTATTGAGGTATATGAACCCCGACATAATAAAGGCTCACAGTACGTACCAGGTTTATCAGGAAAATAACCGGTATGCCTAGGCCGAGGCATAGTATCTTTTTCAATATAGAAGAAGGATAAGCTATAACAGCGGCCACTAAAATAACAGCAGGTACTATGCCCGTGCATTCATTGCCCACCTGCATGGAGAAAACAGACGAGGCGACAACAGTTTCATTCAGGTTTACCGGATTTCCCAGCAGCCAGAGTAGATAGGTCGTGAGTCCGGCTACCAGCTGCATCAGCCAGTCCAAACCGCGGGCATCCATTATCCTGGGGTAAAAAACGGACCATATACCGATTAAGACAATAAATATCATGACAGAGCGTATAATAGCCCTGTGGCGCACAACCAGCGGCTTCAACCGGGAGAATTTAAGTCTACCCATTTTTTTCATCATGGTATTACGGGCTGTACCTGATTCAAGTTTGTGCCCGTATATTGCCTCCCATTAGAGAACTGGTCTGTTTCCTGTCGACAGGGCAGCAATCAAGGATGAACATATCATTCACAAATCCACTAAAACCGGTGCCGGAATCATACCTGCTGTTACCGTACATCATTGAGAGTAATGTTTGGCAGCGTATATCGTTAAGGAAACCCGGTTTTGCAGGTGCAGCTTGTCCATTATGCGGCCGATGTAGGTTCTGACCGTACTTTCCCCCAGGAAAAGGCGGCGGCCGATTTCAGTACTGGACAGCCCCTCGGCAACCAGGCGCAGAATTTCCTCTTCCCGGTGGCTGAGTTTGGTTGCTCCTGTTGTAAGCCGGAATTGGCCCACCAGTCTGGTAGCCAGTGAAGGGGATATAACCGATTCCCCTGCTGCCGTATGACGGACGGCGCTGACGATGCTGTCTATGCTTTCGTTTTTCAGGACATAGCCGCATGCGCCGAGCCGAAGCGCCTCAAACAGGTCCTGTTCCTTATCTGATGCAGTTATTATGAGTGCCCGCGTTTCTGGTAACTTCTGCCTGATATGTGACAGCGTAATAAAGCCGTTCTGGTGCGGCATTGAAATATCTATCAGGATTACGTCTGGCTTCGATTGCAGAGCAAGCATCTCTGCCTCAATACCGTCCCCAGCCTCAGCGACAACTTCTATGTCCGTCTCCTCCTTCATAATACTGATAATACCGTGTCTGACCACGATATGGTCATCCACTACCATCAGGCGTATCTTTTTTGCGTTTGTTATGGCTACCTCCTACCGTTGGCTGATTGTTGCAGCGGAATGCTTATTTTAACATCAGTACCCCTGCCCGGCATGCTGTCAATTTGGACATTCCCTCCAACGGATTCAGCACGTTCCTGCATGATAGATAAACCTTGTCCGTTTCCGGTCATACTACCGGATGGATTTGATAGCTGGTCGAAACCATGTCCGTAATCGCGTATTATCAATAAAACGCGGTTCCTATCAAATGTGGTCCAAATGGAAACCAGATGAGCGCCTGAATATTTTCGGACATTATTCAGAGCTTCCTGGCAAATACGCAGGAGCTGATTTTCAACCGGGGGAGATAAATGAAGTTCATCAATCGTGTCCTCAATATCGAAAGAAATACCGGATTGAGACCTGATATATTCCGTGTATTTTTTTAACCTGGTAGAGATACTTTCATATCCGTGATTGGCGCGTAGAAAAGCCAGTGAATCGCGAGTATCCGTTTGGGCTTGCTCTGCAAGGCGGGCAACCTGGTCTAGTTCGGGAAACTCAATACCCAATTTTGTCATCTTCCGCTGCAGGAGCTGGACTTGCCAGCAAAGGTTGGTGATTGTTTGCACAGCACCGTCGTGGAGTTCATGGGACAAACGCTGTCTCTCTCGCTGTACATTGTCATTAATAATTCGCTTTCTAATGTTAAGGTTTACCAGATAAGGTAGTATGGCCGTCAATACTACTGATATGGCATAAACTCCCAGATAGGTGGATTCAGCCAAAGAAAGAGTCGTCTTGCCCGGAGCTATGAACAAATGGCTGAGTACTAATAGTGAGATCGAAACGATAGCAGTGCCTGCTACTATCCTGGTATCCAATAACAGGGCTGCAAAGATGACAGGGGTTAGAGAATAGAATAGAAAGGGACTCTGAATGCTACCGCTTAGAGCAAACAAAGCGGTACATATCAGAACATCAACGGCTAGAGTCACATATGCCGTAGAGTTTGATGACGGTAAACGATAGAATCTTGTCTTAACAACGGTATAGCTAGAGGCTGCGTAGAAGATGTAAACCAGGAGAATCGGCGGCTGTTCAGGAACGCGATAGAAAAACACTTGAATGCCGGCAATCAGCAGAGCCAGTAGCCGGAAACCAACCAGGAATAATGAAATTTGCAGGAGTACCTTCTTCTCATAGCTGGCGGTGGTATATGCTTTTCCATGCTTGAACTTGTCCAGCGCTGAACCAAGTCTCGAAGAAATGGCAGGATTAGCCCTTAACTCGGACTTTGCAGACGAGGAATCAGGTGTTGTCTTTGCCAGTACATTCATTAGAACGTTTTGCCTCATTTCGAGTCCTCATGAACGATACAAAGAACAGTATGATTCTCTATCTAACAAGATATATGAAATGATGGAATTGGCAATTATGCAAAAGGATGATTCTATAGTAGCTAAAGGACTATTTTCAGCGAGCATAATCAGCAGATTAGTATGTCTCTTCGATTGCTGGGATATGGCCTGCCTTCCGAAAGTGGACTAGTATTGATGTTAGGATGATGCCGGTAGGCGCCGCTTTAACGTGCTGCTGTTGTGGCGGATGGACCGGGCATTCCTGTCGGTACTCGTTGCCGCCAATACCCTGGAAAGGCTCAGGACCTGGGGAGTAGGGCTCAGGTCTTATGCGGAGCCGTGGCTGGATACAACATCTCCATTTGAAGAAGCGCTCTATTACATAACGGTGGCCTATGCTCAACTGGAGAGAGGGATTGGCTCTTTGAAAACGCTGGCTGGCCCTGACGTGAGCCGGAGCATAATGGCCTTGACTGCCTCTTCAATGGCATGGTCGACTACCTCTTCAAGTGCCGCGGGTATTTGAAACACCTCCTCGTAACCCTCGCGCTGCACCTTAGCCACGTGTTCCCCGTCGAAGAACTCGTGCACCTGGCCCACAGTAACAGGGAAGCGGTCTTCGGGCCACAGTCCCGGCAGTGCACATAGAGCCATGAGCCCGCTGTCAACCTGGGTCAACTCAGCCGCCTCCGGCAGGACGACCTCTAGCTCTCTCTCTGTCAGGTCAGTATCACTCGGCCTTGTCCGCCACAGAGTCTGCTAGGACTTGTCCGGGCGAGGCAGGCAGAGGACGAAGTAGCCTTGCTCGCAGCCGAGAGACAGGGTCTCAACGATATCCCTCTGGCGGAGCATCTTGGGTAGGTGAAGGAACTGCGCAAAGGCTCGCACTAGATCGCTGGCACGCCGAGAGGTCTCGCCGGAGCGCCACAGATTGTACGGACCTTCGGGCAGAAGAGCTTTTGCGCTAATCGCCGACTACTGGATGCGACAGCGTCTGTCCTTCTTGATGGTCTCAAACACGGGCTCCTCGCCTGTAGTGACACGAAGGGCCTCGACATCTCCCTTGGCAGAAACGGTGACCACCGTGTTGTATGCCTGTACCAATGCGTCCGGGTCGTTTCCTCGCGCCTGGACCCGAAAGCCCTTCAACAGTGTCTCCCTCATGTCGTCAAGGCCCTCGGCTTCAGGAATGTTGGCTACTTCCTCCCAGGCGAGGTGGTCTCGGACACGATTCCTCAGCAGTTCCATTAGCTGACGTCGTAACTACATTCCGCACGCCAAGAGGTTCGTGAAACATGCCCATAGTTGCTCTATCTTGCCCTGTTTCTGCTCCTAACTCTTGTCCACAGTCATGGTCGGGGTGTAGGCGACAGTTATCGTCTGAAGCTTGGGGCGTTCGTACACTCCAATTGAAAGACATGCCGATGTTCGTCCAGTGGTGACTTCTATTTAATAGAAAAGGCAAACGGTATCAGATAGCTATACGCATGGCTGGACAAACATCCCGATGTTCGTTCAGTGGTAGTAAATCCTGGTCTAGGTTCGCAGCAGTATTCGGTCACCATCAACCTTGGTCCTGTAGGTTATGAGTGGCCTGGGTGTCTTAAGTGCCCTGCTGACCGCTGCCAGGAGTCCTGAGCCTTTCAACCAGCGGACCACCTCACCACTGGACAGGTCAAACTGGGAACCGTGGCGAGGGCACGTGACGATGGTGCCCTGCAGCTGACCCTGGGACAACCTGCCACCCATATGCGGACAGCGGTTGTCTGACGCGTAGTACTCGTTTCCAACCCTGGCCACGAGTACTTCATGTCCGTTGATCTGTACCGCTTTCATCTCTCCGCTTTCCATTTCGCCTACGTTACCTACCTTCACGAATCTTGCCATGCCTGTCCTCCTGAGTGTTCATACCTTGACTGCGTGATGCACCTGAGTCAGAAAGCCCACGAATCCGATAGACCAGCCATTCTCCCCGGCACTACCGATCCATTTCATGGAAAAAGCTCCTCTCGACGTTGCCCAGAAACTGGTCAACGAGGATGGACAGGATGGCCGCAGGTACGGCACCTTCAAGGATATAGGCCAGGTTGTCCTGCACCAGCCCCGCGATAATCGGTGACCCGAGTCCCCCGGCTCCGATGACCGCCCCGATCATCGCTGTGCCGATGTTGATCACCACCGATATCCGAACGCCGGCCAGAATCACACTTGCGGCAATCGGTATCTCCACACGGACCAGAGTACGCGCCCGGGTCATCCCCATCCCATGAGCTGCATCGACCAGATCAGGTGAGACTGTGCCTATGCCTGCTATGGTGTTGCGCACCACCGGGAGCAGGCCATAGAGGAACAGCGCCAGTACCGTAGGCTGTAAGCCAAAGCCCAGCATTGGGACTGCCAGGGCGAGCACGGCCACCGGCGGAAAGGTCTGGCCGAAGGATGTGAGGTCACTGACTATGGGAAGAAAGCTGCGTCCGCCTGGCCTGGTAACCCAGATGCCAAGTGGCACACCTATGAGAACGGTGAGACTGCTTGAATAGAGGACGAGCAGGACGTGCTCTCCGACCAGCACAAACAAGCTGGCCCGCGGGTGCAGCACGCGGCTCTCCTCGGGGAAAAGGGACCTGAAGACAGCCTCCCACCACTGCTCATTGGTGATGAGTACAATGAATGCTGCCACCAGTATACCAAGAACCAGCCAGCGTCGTGCCTGCCCGGTGCGCATTATCAATCCCTCGCCTCAGATGTCGCCGCTTCGATGTCGCCGAGTTCAACCTGGCCGGCAAGTCGGCAGCCCTCATCAATTACCGGGATGCTCCTCAGTCCTTGTCCCAGCATACGCGACAGCGCTTCGCGGAGAGTGGCTGTATTCGCGATCGCAATCTCTTCGGTGTCACCGCGCACCACACTGTCACGCACAGAGCTAGCGCCGGAAAGGCTGTTCCTGTCTACCCAGCCTACAAGGCGGTTGGTATCGTCCACCACCCAGACCCAGGAGCACTCACTACAGGCTGACATCGCCGCTTCAACGGGACCATCCACATGCACGAAAACGGCGGGCTTGACGAAGTCAGCGATGCCGATACGCGAAAGACGCTTCAGCGCCCTGTCCGTACCCACGAAATCATGCACGAATTTGTTGGCCGGTCGGGAGAGAATGGTCTCAGGCGTGTCGTGCTGTACCAGCCTCCCGGCCTCCATTATCGCTATGCGGTCTGCGAGCCGGATGGCCTCGTCAAGGTCGTGAGTTACGAGGATGACGGTCTTCCTTAGGTCTTGCTGGATGCGTACGAATTGTGCCTGAAGCCTTTCTCTGGTCAATGGGTCGACAGCGCCGAAAGGCTCGTCCATGAGCAGCATGGGCGGGTCCGCCGCCAGAGCACGCGCGACCCCGATGCGCTGGGCCTCCCCACCGCTGAGCTGGTGGGGGTACTTCCCGACGTACTCCGCATATGGCAGGCCGACCAGTCCCAGGAGTTCCTCAGTCCGCGTCGCGATGCTCTGCTTCTCCCAGTGCAGGAGCTCCGGCACCACGGCAATGTTGGCCGCGACCGTCATGTGTGGAAAGAGCCCGACACTCTGTATTGCATAGCCTATAGACTGGCGCAGTTTCTCCGGCCTGATCCTGCTGGTATCCTCACCGTCTATGAAGATGCTACCTGACGTGGGCTCAATGAGGCGGTTGACCATACGCAACGTGGTAGTTTTCCCGCAGCCGGATGGGCCGATAAGAACACAGACCTCACCCCGGGTCACCTCCAGCGAGAGACCGTCTACCGCTGTGGTTTCGCCGTAACGCTTTATCACCTGTTCCAGGCGTATCATCCCTCTCCTTCACGCAGACCGCGAGGAGTTGCCCATCGCACTGCACCGCGCATCAGAATATCGACGAGTAGGGCCAGGAATATGATCGGAATGGCCCCGACAAGGATGAGATCCGGTGCCTGCTGGCCGACTCCCCGGAATATAAACCAACCCAGCCCGCCAGCACCGATCAGCGCGGCCACGGTGGTCAGGCCAACCGACTGTACCGACGCGGTACGTATCCCCTCGAGGACGAGGGGAGCCGCCAGGGGCACCTCTATTTTACGAAAGACCTGAGCACGGGTCATCCCCATACCCAATCCGGCATCAATTGCTGCCACGTCTACCTGGCGCAGACCCACGTACGTGTTGCGCACTATCGGCAGCAGTGAGTAAATCACGAGGGCAATTACAGCCGGAGTTACTCCGACGCCACGAATCCCGATGTCGCGCAGCCAGGGGACGGCAAAGGACAGGGCAGACAGCGGGGCAATCAGTAGACCAAACAATGCCAGGCTCGGTATCGTCTGAGTGATGTTGGCGAGGAAGAATATCGGCCTTTCCGCGCGCCTGCTCCTGGTTGCCCAGATGCCCAGCAGTATGCCGAAGACCGTACCCACGCTCACACTACCGCCGAAGAGCAGGACATGCTTCTGTAGCTCCTGGAGGAAGCGCTCTTGACGACCGGAGAACTCCTGCAGGACAGACAGTTGGTCAAACCACCCGACCGCCAGAAGCACGATGAAGACTATGACGCCGGTCAACGAAACCAGGTGTCGCCAGAGACGCCGTTCCTGAAGACCCTGCCGGGCGGAGAAAACCACGATATATGCCCCGCCCAGAGTCAACCAGAAACCCGCCCCAAGCGAGACGCGGGCAATCGCGTCCTGCGTCTCGAGAAGTCGGCCGCTTGTACACCCCACAGTGATAAACGTGACTGCAACAATAAGATTGGCAATAGCCCCAAGGCTGACTTTTCTGACTACTTTTCCCGCTACCAGGCTCAGCACAAGACACGTCACCCAGAGCCCGGTCATCGCCAGCATGACGGGCCAGCCGGTACTTTCCCACAGGCAGAAACTGGTTCCCGCAGCGACACGGTTTGGCTTCAGCGTCAGCCATCCGAACAGAAGGGAAACAAGCCCGATCACTGACCCGGTGAGTGCCACACTGTCACGGGTGACCAATCGACGAATCATCTGTTCCTGCGGTGAAGAAGAGCCTACTTCAGGAAGCCCTTGGAAGTGAGATAGTCTCTGGCAACGTCTGCCGGGTTCTCGCCGGCAACACCAATCCTGCCGTTCAACTCCTGGAGGATTTCTAGGGTCAGTGACTCAAAGACCGGATCGAGGATGTCCGTGATCTCGGGGTACTTCTCCATGATCTCGCCACGAACTCGGGGTGCGGGCTCGTACACCGGCTGGACGCCCCTCGGGTCCCCGAGCACTACCAGGCCGAAGGCATCGATGGTCCCGTCGGTCCCATAGGCCATGGCCGCGTTGATTTGGTCAGTGCCCTCTCCTGCGGCCTTCTCGGTCTGGGTGGTGTCCCCGCTCGAAACGGTCACCAACTGCTGTTTGTCCAGAGTGAACCCGTATGCCTCCTGGAATGCAGGCAGCGCGGCAGGGCTGTTGACAAACTCTTCTGAACCGATTAGCTTAATGGTGGGGGCCTTCCCCGCGTTCACATAGGCCGCAAGGTCATCCAGGGTCTCTAGATTGTGCTCCTCTGCAAGGTCCCGCCGAATGGCTATCGCCCAGGTGTTATTTGCCGGGGCCGGCTTCAGCCAGAGGATATCGTTGCGCTCCAGGTCAAGCTCCTTCACGCGATCGTAGCCCCTGGCCGCGTCCTTCCAAACAGGTGAGTCGGCCTCATCGAAGAAGAAAGCCCCGTTGCCGGTGTACTCCGGGTACATGTCGATTTCACCGGTCTCCAGCGCCTTCTTGACCACTGATGTAGGTCCAAACTGAGACTTGTCCACTACTTCGAAGCCACCATCTCGCAGCATCAGTATCATCATCTGTGCCAGAAGTGATCCCTCAGTGTCTATCTTCGACCCAACCGTGATCGGGCCTTTTAGTTCCTCAGCCGACTCCTCGCCACCGGCGCAACCGGGCGCTAACAGGACCAACGCCATAGTGAGAGCAAAGATTAACTCCAACAGTCTCTTCATGATGGTACTCCTCCTTCCTTCACGAGATGTACTTATAAATACTTTACGCAGCACAAGTGCTCGTGTCAAATCCCTCACCCTTTGCTTCGCACCCCCTTGTTCTACCTCGGGTGGACTTGTAGCCCCGGCGGCAGACCTCGAATTGAACCACAGCACATCAGGACATGTTGACGGGCCACCAGCAACTGTGCCAAGCTTTGCGTGATACATAGACTATCGCGCTCACCTGACGGATGAGAAATGGAGGCGCAAATGGAATGGCAAGACTTGCTGGCAGACGGCTACGAAAGGATCGTCGATGTGGTGGCGAGAGTGCTAGGTGGACTCACAGAAGATGATCTGAACTGGCAGCCCCGTCCTGACTGCAACAGCATTGGCTGGTTGGTCTGGCACCTGACCCGGCAGCAGGACGCCCAGATATCTGCTCTGGCCGGGGAAAAGCAACTCTGGACCGAACAGCGGTGGCATGCCAGGTTTGGTCGAGAGGCCAATCCGGAAGACATCGGATTTGGCCATACTCCGGAGCAACTGGCGGCGTTCAAGTCCCCCGATGTTGAGACTCTGATGAACTACAACAGGGCAGTGGTTGAACGCTCAAAGGCGTACTTCCGGCGGCTGTCTGCATCAGACCTCGACCGGGAACTTGATGAGCCTTGGTTCCAGCCACTGCCGACAGTTGGGGTGCGACTCATCAGCATAATGGATGACAGTGTGTTGCACGCGGGCCAGGCGGCCTATGTACGCGGTCTCCGCCAGGGCAAGGGCTGGCAAAAGTACTAGTGTAGTGTCTCGTAAATATCTTGACGTATGATGGATGTTGATGTCATTCCAGCGCAGGCTGGAATCCAGGGGGCAAACACGTATCCCGGAACGAGTCTAACAGGGTGATGAAAAAGGGGAGTCCAGAGGGGCTCCGCCTCTTCTGAGAGGCGCCCCCTTCTGGCAGGGGTGTCTGGGCGTCATTCTGTAAGAATGACGTTAGCAGAATCCGAAACCAGATTATGCCGGTATCCCCCAGATATAATCTTTCCTCCCTTCCTCGGTAGGAAGGCTCCTTCCTGGACAGGAA
>DATKWT010000027.1 GCA_035529395.1 Dehalococcoidales bacterium
TAATAACGTCCAGACCATAGTTTTCCTGTATCCATGTGACTGCCACCGATGTATCCAGGCCGCCACTATAGGCCAGTATTACCTTATCTGCCATTTTAAGTCTCCTTCAGGTAGAGTATATTGCCTCACCTTAACTGTCAGGCATCAGTTATCAATGCCGGACAGGCTTTTATCCAGTAAACCAAGCGCTTCATCAACTTCGCTATTACCGATGATAAGCGGGGGTATGAGACGGATGGCGTTAGGTTTTAACCTGTTGATCAGCATACCATTCTCAAGGCAAGCGTCCAATATATCCTGGCCAATCTCGCGGTCAAACTCTATGGCCAGTAATAGGCCACGACCGCGAACGTCGGTGATGAACGAATATTTCTCCTTCAGGTCGTTTAGCCTTGCCATCAGGTACTGTCCTACCTTGGCGGCGTTATCGGCAATTTCATTGTCTATGACATATTTCAGTGTTGCATACGCGGCGGCGCTGGTAACGGGATTACCACCAAACGTAGAGTTATGGTCGCCGGGGGCAAAAACTGCGGCTTTTTCCTTAGCCAGCAACGCCCCGATGGGTATACCACTGCCCAGACCCTTGGCCAGCGTCAGGATATCGGGTTCGATACCGTACAGCTCATAACCGAAGAGTGTTCCCAAGCGACCTATGCCGGTCTGAATTTCGTCAAGGATGAGTAGAATGCCTTTCTGGTTGCACCACTCCCGCACTTTGGTTAGATAGTCGTCATCAGGGACATTAACGCCGCCTTCTCCCTGGATCGGTTCCAGCATTACGGCGCAGGTCTTGTCTGTCGTCGCCGTCTTAATGGCCTCAATATCGTTATTGGCTACGTTGACAAAACCGACCGGCAGCGGAATATACGGCTCATGCATCTTCGACTGGCCGCTCGCCGCTGTCATGGCCAGGGAACGTCCATGGAAGGAGTTCATAGTCGTAATTACTTCGTAGGCGCCGTTCAATTCGAGATGACCGTAGCGTCGGGCCAGCTTTACCGCGCCTTCATTCGCTTCCAATCCGCTATTGCCGATAAAAACTTTATCAAGACAGCTATTTTCTACCAGAAGCTCGGCTAGGCGAATCTGGGGAACGGTATAGTACCAGTTTGAGGTCTGCATGAGAGTACGCGCCTGTTCAGCAACAGCATCGGCAACCACCGGGTGACAGTGCCCCAAGCAGTTGACCGCCAGACCACCGACAAAGTCCAGGTACTCTTTGCCTTTATCGTCCCATATACGGGCACCTTCACCCCTGACCAGGGTCACCGGGATGCGTACTATTGTCTGCATATAGTATTTACTTTCAAGTTCCTGCCAGTTGCTCATCTCTACGCTCCAATAAGTTGCTCTGTTGTTTCTTGCTCCCAGAGGATGACGTTCCTGTCAACCTCACCCCCCCGTTCCCCCTCTCCTTCGAAGGAAAGGGGGAGGATAAAGGAATCTGGGGGACACCGGCAGAATCTGGTTTCGGATTCTGCTAACGTCATTCTGTAAGAATGACGCCCAGACACCCCTGCCAGAGGGGTATCGCCCCTTCTGAGGGGCGCTCCCTCTGGACTCCCCAGCACACTATCTGAGATGGGGTTACGTCTCTTCAGACTACCCTCCGGAGGACCGAATTGTTGTGCCTATCTCCTCGCCTTCGATTTCCCTGAGCAGGGCGTGGGGTGTTTTACCGCCAATAATCGAGGCGGTCCTACTTCGTGAAAGAGCCTTCAGGCAAGCTCTAATTTTAGGAATCATTCCCCCGGAAGCTACCCCCGAAGATAGCAATTCCTCAGCTTCAGCAGGGGAGAGGTGGGAAATCAGATTATCCTGTTTATCATGAATACCGTCAACATCGGTGAGGAAGATAAGCCGTTCGGCGGCGATTGCCGCGGCGATTTCACCAGCGACGGTATCACCGTTAACATTCAGTATCTGCGGTTCACCATCTGACCTGCCAAGTACGTGAATACTCAGCGGGGCGATTACGGGAATAAAGCCTGAACTCAGCAGAGTATCGAGGATACTGATATTTACCTTAGTGACTGTGCCTACGAAACCCATTTCTTTTTCTCTGAGTTTGCCTTCAAGCAGGGCACCATCCACGCCGCTGATGCCAACAGCCTTACCTTCACGGCTATTCAGCAGGGTTACTATTTCCTTATTAGCCAGACCGGCCAGCACGGAAATAACTACTTCCAGGGTTGGCCTGTCGGTCACCCTTTCACCACGGACGAAATGAGTGGTAATGGCTTGCTTCCCAAGCCATTCGGTTATCATTTTGCCCCCTCCGTGCACGATAACCATTGGAATGCCGCGTCGCTGAAGTTCAACGATATCTTCAACGTCACCGACATCCAGAACGGTGGGTTCGTGTTTACCGAAGGTGCTGCCGCCTATCTTGATTACGATTACTTCGTTCAGTTTGGTATTCATTATCTTTCCCTGGTGAGGGCCTGTCAGGTCGTGTACTTGCTGTTGATGAGGACGTATTCTTCGGTGAGGTCGCAGCCCCAGGCGGTGGCTGAAGCCGGGCCCAGGTTGAGATTGACGGTTATCGTAACCTCACTCTGTTCTAGAATCTGGACAACGCCAGCCTCGTTAAAAGGTTGCGGCGTACCTGCTTTGAGTACCATAGTATCCCCGATGTAGACATCGAGTGTAGCCTCTTCTACCTTTGCCCCGCTCCGTCCCAGTGCAGCGACCACCCGTCCCCAGTTGGGGTCACAACCGTAGACGGCGGACTTGAGCAGGGGCGAGCTTACTATTGTCCGTGCTGCTGTCACAGCATCTGCCTGGTTGACTGCCCCGTTAACGGTGACCTCAATCAGCTTGGTGGCCCCTTCGCCGTCGCGTGCGATGGACTTTGCCAGGTGGATGCAGACCCGGTCAAGGGCTTCCTGGAAGACCTCGGCGGACCTGGTTCTCTCTAACAGAGGTGCGTTTCCCGCCATCCCGTTGGCCATTAGCAACAGGGTATCGCTCGGGCTGGTATCGCCATCGATGGAGACCATGTTGAAAGAGACGCTAGCCGCGCGACGCAGCGCCAGCTCTAAGAAAGAAGGGTCTACGGCAGCATCCGTGGTCAGGAAGCAGAGCAGGGTTGCCATATTGGGATGTATCATACCGGAACCCTTGGCCACTCCACCGATGGTGTAGCGTGTATCTCCGTCACGGACGGTTACCGCATCCTCCTTGGGGAACGTGTCTGTGGTCATAATCGCCATGGCCAACTCGTGCCCGCCGTCATCGGACAGGCTGATGCTGTTCAGGCCGTCCTTTATCCGTTCCATGGGCAGCAGGCGGCCGATAACGCCGGTACTGGCTACGAGGACGTTCTCCGCTTCGGTGCCGATGCTGTTTGCCGCCAGGGATGCCATTTCCGCGGCGTCGGCCAGGCCCCGGTCACCGGTACTGGCATTGGCGCAGCCGCTATTGGCAACCACTGCCATTACTCGGTGACCTTCCCGGAGTCGCTCTTGACATAACAACACAGGCGCAGACTTGATACTGTTGGAAGTGAGCAGACCGGCGGTGACGCAAGGCTCCTGCGAGAAAAGGACTCCCAGGTCCAGCCTGTCACCGGCACTCCCCTTTATTCCGGCGGCGGTGGCACCGGCGTGAAACCCCTGTGGTGAGGTAACCGTGCCGCTCTCGATGGACTCAATTTCAGCTTCCATTTCAGTTTCAATGATAACATAACGACCATAACCAGGCAATTTCGGAGTGTGCCATGTGATAGCCTTGTAATTCGCCTGCGATGTCGGTTAAACTGAAACCTGTAATGAAGTTCGTACGGTTCGCAACCGGCAGGAAGACCAGGTACGGTGTACTGAGCGGTCAGACCATACAGGTCATCGACGGTAGCCCGTTTCGCCGGTTCATGCGTGTTGATGAGTACCACCCATTGAGCGAGGTCAGACTGCTCGCGCCTTGCCTGCCCTCCAAGATAGTGGCAATAGGTCTGAACTATCGCAAACATGCCGAAGAGGCAGGCATGCCGATACCCGATGTCCCATTGATTTTCCTCAAACCATCGACGTCCGTAATCGGGCCGGAAGACAATATTATCTACCCGGCCATGTCGTCGCGGGTCGACTACGAGGGCGAGTTCGGTGTGGTGATTGGCAGGAAGGCGCGACGGGTGTCGCCGGACGAAGCGCTGGACTACGTGCTCGGCTATACCTGCTTAAACGACGTTTCCGCTCGTGACCTCCAGGGTCTGGACGGGCAGTGGACCCGCGCCAAGGGTTTTGATACCTTTGCGCCATTCGGTCCCTGCATCGAGACGGAGCTTGACCCCGGCAATGCTCCGGTGGAGACATACCTCAACGGGGAACTGAAACAGCAAGGTAACACCAACGACCTGATTCACTCCGTCCGGGACGTAATCAGCTTCGCCTCGCACGTGATGACGCTGCTGCCCGGCGACGTTATTGCCACCGGCACCCCCAGCGGTATCGGCCCGATGTCCGTCGGCGATACCGTGGAGATAAGGATAGAGCCCATCGGCACGTTGAGGAACTACATCGTCAGTCCTGCCTGATAGCGTCTCCCCGAAGCCACAAGCCGGTCTCTACGCTCTTTTTAATAATTATTTCTGCTTCTGTGCTATGCTGGAGTTAGAATGCACCATACACTGAAGCTGTACAGTCACCACCGTGAGTTTGCCCTCAAGTTCTACATGTTCTGGGCAAGGTGGACACGTATCCCCATCATTGGGCCACTGGTTCGGTGGGTGGCCAATGTCTGGGGGAGTACCATGGAGGGCGGCTATTTGCTCACTCCCGGGGAGGCCGAGGAGATAGTCGACCTCTCCGAAGGGCTGGCACTGGGACCGTGCACCTGTCGCGAGGTTTTCCACAACTGCGACCGGCCGCGGGACACGGAGATAATGCTGGGGCTGAACCGCAACATCTTTGTTGCACAGAGGCCGCATGACTACCGGGAGATAAGCAGGGAGGAAGCGAAGGACGTCCTCCGCCAGTGCCGCGAACAAGGCCTCATCCACACCATCATCAAGTGCCGCGAGGACTACTACGCGATATGCAACTGCTGCGCTTGCTGCTGTGTGCCGCTGCGACTCCGCAACCAGTACGGCATCGGGGGTGCCCTTGTGCGGCACCCTGACATCGTACGGGAGTTCCGGGGACGCTCAGCCGTCGGCAGTTAGCCACCGCTAGCTGAGGTAATCAGCTAGCGGCTCAGTCGTTGAAGTGCTCGTAGATGGGGTATTCCAGACTGTTCCAGAACACGCGTCCGCTGGGCCCTCCCGAAGGCAACTCCACGAGAAAACGGGCGTGCGGGTAGACTACGTCCACATCCTGCATTTGATTCAGTAGTTGCTCGGGCAGGGAGCCGTTGGTCAGCGTCTGGCCCCATATCGGCGTCCGTGTTGGGCCGGGTATCATCGAGTTTATCAGGATATCCTTGTGGCCGGCCTGCGTAAGCCCATTGACCAGGGTCCTGGTGAGGGAGGTCACGCCTGCTTTGGAAGCGGAATATGCCGTGTTCCCTGCCCCCGTGGCTTCCGCCGCTCTCGATATTACATTGATAATGCGCCCGTATCCCTGCCTGACCATAATCGGCAGGATGCGATGTGTACACAGGGCGACGCCGATAAGGTTCACGTCAATTGCTCGCTTCCAGTTCTGGAACGGTGCGTCAGACCGGAGCGGGTCCGGGATATTGATTCCGGCGTTGTTGAACAGTATATCAATGCGGTCGAATCGTTCCATTGTCGCGGCTACCAGACGGTCGACGTCTTTCTCCGACGATACATCACCCTGCACGCCTAAGAACTGGTCGGCACAGCCCCGCGCCGTCTCGGCAAGTCCCTCTCTATTGATGTCAAAGCCAAGCACGTAGGCACCATCCCCGGCAAAGCCTGCGGCCAGGGCTCGCCCGATGCCGCTTCCCGCTCCAGTGATGACGACGACTTTTCCTTCTATGTTCACAACCCATGCTCCTTGATGAAGTCCGTAATTTCTACCAGTACGCGTTCCGGTTTCTCCCGTATGGCAAAGTGCCCAGTGCCTTCGATAAAGACAAGGCGGGAGTTCTTCAGTCGCCCGGCAAGGTCGTGCGCGTTGTCCGTGTGACCGAAACGGTCTTCGGTACCATAGACCAGCAGCACCGGGAGTGAGTCTGGTGTGGTGCCCCAGTAGGTGGCTGCCGGGGTGGCTCCAATTGCCCTGGTCCTGAGATCCCCGGCCTCCCGGGGGGGACGCATAGCGAAGAACTCGTCCAGCAGGTGCTGTGCCCGTTCCGGCTGCTCTTCGCGGAACCTGGCGCCGCAGAAACGGTACAGCCAGGCCTCTTCCCGGGAAGCGTCCGCAGGGGGCTGGCCCATCCTTGGCGGGTAGAAGCCACCGGTACCGCAAAGTATGAGGGCTGATGCTCTCTCCGGGTGGTCACGGGTGACTATCTGGGCGATACGGCCGCCGAAGGCGTGACCGATGAGGATGGCTTTCTCTATCTCCAGGTGGTCCATCAGGGCAATGGCATCCCCGGCCAGGGTCTCCAGGGTGTAGGGCTCCTTGGGTAACTCTGTCTGCCCGGCACCGCGGGCGTCGAAGCGGACCACCCGCCCGAGGCCGGCAAGCCATTCCGCCAGTTCGCCCCAGGTCTCGGTAGTGCAGCCGGCACCATTGAATAGAAAGAAGATACGGGACCCCGTCCCGTCCTGCCGGTAGTAGGTGTTCAGTCCGTTCAGAGATACTTCTGGCATGTGAACCTATACCCATGGTAAGCCTGCCCCGCCGGACTGTCAAGGGTTTGACAGTGGTGTGGCAGTGTCATATCATTCAATACAGTTGCTCGATAGCCGGGCAAATCCGGACCAGGAACAGGAGGAAAGAGATGGCACTGACCGCTGATTCCACGATTAGTGAGGTCCTGAAGTCGCGCCCCGATGCCAAGGAGATTATCGCCAGGCACGCCGGGCAGCCGGTGGACGAGAGCCAGCTTGCCATGGCGATGAGTATGTCTCTCCGGCAGGTAGCCGGCTTCATCGGCTGGGGTTCGGACAAGATAGAGGCGGTGTTGAAGGACCTGAACGAGGGTCAGTAGGCCCTTCATCCCGGCAACCCGTTCTTACCTCTGCACGGGCAGGTAATTCTGCCGGTGTGGTCTTTGTTTGCTCTCCGATATGGGGATGAGGTAACCTCACCCTCTATGTTCCCACTCCTTGTTTAAAGGGGATGGGGACACGGCCGCATTCTGTCGTTGCGAGGAAGTCCTTCCCGGAAGGACGACGCGGCAATCTGGCTCCAAGGGGGAGTCCCCCTTGACGTCTTCTGCCCGTCGCTCCAAGGCAAGAGGCATTGATTGCGTCACAGAGACGACACCCTGAGCACTAGACATAACTCTAGAAACAATTCCCCACGCCTGGCCAGCCTCGATTTGTTTCCCGAAATTTCATTATTATCGCCTTGTAGCCTTTGCCTCTCAGTGACTCTCCTCTCGGTTAGGCCCTGACTTCAAGCAACTCGATGAGCACATCCTCCGGTGCCCACAGGAACGATATCTTGATGCCCGGCCGGATTTCCCATATGTCGTCGCGGAACTCCACACCCTTTGCCTTCAGGTCGGTCACGGCCGTTTCGATATCATCGGTCCTTATCCCGAAGTGCTCCAGCCCGCTCACCGTACCCCGCGCCGTTGACACCGGCTTCGCGTCGGCGGACTGCTGCATAATCAGTATCCTCGAACCACTGAGACTGAGCTCCACGCTGACCTGTCCATTGGGGAGCTCTCTTGCATTGACCCTTTCGGCATTGAACATGTCTTCGTAGAACTGGGCTGTCTTCAACGGGTCAGGACTGTACAGGTGAATATGGTCGTACACGTAGTCCGGCATTCGGGCACCTCCTTTTTTATCTGCGGGAAGTCATCTACTCTTCCCTGGCCTTCTTCTGCAACTCGTACAGCCGGGTGAGGGCTTCCAGCGGTGTCAGGGAGTCGATATCCAGCGTTTGAAGTTCCTCGGTGATTGGTGATTTCTGCCCGAAGAGGGGTATCTGCTGGACTGTCTCTTGGGGCTGGCGGCCTTTTCTCTTCGGCGCGGAGCGGCGGCTGTCCCCCTCGAGGTCTTCCAGCACCTCCTGGGCGCGGTGCACTACCGACCGGGGCAGTCCCGCCAGCTTGGCCACGTGTATCCCGTAGCTCTTATCGACCCCGCCGGGCACTATCTTGCGCAGAAAGATGACCTCTCCCTTCTCCTCGGTCACGGCGACGTTGAAGTTCTTGACCCGGGGCAGGAAGCCGGCCAACTCCACCATCTCGTGGTAATGGGTGGCAAAGAGGGTCTTTGCTCCCAGCCGGGGGTAGTTGTGGATGTACTCCGCCACCGCCCGGGCGATGGACAGGCCGTCATAGGTGCTGGTGCCCCGCCCGATTTCGTCCAGTATCAGTAACGAGCGCCTGGTAGCGTTGTTCAGGATGTTGGCCGTCTCCACCATCTCCATCATGAAGGTGGACTGCCCCGAAGTAATGTCCTCACGCGCACCAATCCGCGTGAAGATGCGGTCTACCACGCCGATGGTGGCCGAGTCCGCCGGGACGAAGCTGCCGACCTGCGCCAGTAGCACAATCAGGGCGACCTGTCTCAGGTAGGTCGATTTCCCGGCCATGTTCGGCCCGGTAAGGATTATTAGCTGGGCATCACGGTTGGAGAGGTAGGTGTCGTTGGGTACGAAGGCGCCGTCGCTGAGGGTCCTCTCAACCACGGGGTGGCGTCCCTGCATGATGATTACTTCTTCGCCCGTGGTCAGTTCCGGCCGGGTGTAGCCATAGCGGACAGCGACCTCGGCGAGACCGCAGAAAGCGTCGGCGTGAGCAATTGCCCCGGCCACGGCCAGGATTGCCTCACTGGCGGCGGCCACCTGCTGGCACACCCTGCGGAAGATGCTGCTTTCAAGCTCAGTAATCCGCTCCCGAGCATTGAGGATAGTTGATTCGTACTCCTTCAACTCCGGCGTGAAGTACCGCTCGCCGTTGACCAGCGTCTGCTTGCGGATGTACGTCTCCGGCACCTGGGAGAGGTTGGCCTTTGACACCTCGATGTAGTAGCCGAAGACGCGGTTATAACCTATCTTCAGCGACTTGATACCGGTCTTTTCCTGCTCGTCGCGCTCCAGGTTGGCCAGGTATTGCCGGGCGTTACTGGCTACCTCCTTGAGGTCGTCGAGTTCTTCGGAGAACCCCGGCCTGATGACGTTGCCCTCACCGAGTCCACCGGACGGTTCGTCGACGATTGCCTCGCTGATGAGTGCGACCACGTCGTCACGGGGCTTGAGCTCGTTCTTAAGCCAGGTGACGTCCGAGGCGCCGTTGCCGTTGTAGAGGCCGTTGCCTCCGGAGATAGCTTCTTTAATTTCCGGCACTACCTCAAGGCTGCGCCGCAGGGCAATTAGCTCCAGGGGGCTGGCGATGTTGCTGCCGATACGGTTGACCAACCGCTCCATGTCGGCTACGCGGCCCAGCAGGGAAGCTGCCTGATTCCGGGGCAGGGCGTTGGTATGGAACCAGGTAACTGCTTCTTGTCTTTTCACCAGTGCCTCGATATCGAGGAGCGGTTGCCCGAGCCACTTCTTGAGCAGCCGACTGCCCATCGCCGTTTTCGTCAGGTCGATAATTGACAGCAGTGAGCCGGTTGTCGTCCCTGAGGCGCTGCGGAAGAGCTCCAGGTTGGTCTGCGTCTGGACGTCCAGTGCCATGAAGGAATCGGTTGAGTATGTGGAAAGTCGGGTAAGCTGCCCCAGGGCGCCCTTCTGTGTTTCCTGGATATAGCGGACTACGGCTCCCGCAGCCCTGATTGCCAGGGGTAGTCGGGCACAGCCGAAGCCATCGAGGGTGCGCACCCCGAAGTGCTCCAGCAGGGCCTGGCGTGACGTTTCCAGTTCGAACCAGTATTCGTCCACCGGCGTGATGTGGACGTCTGGCTCCAGTCCGGAAAGCTCGGCGCGAGCGTTGGTGATAAGCTCCGATGGGCGAAGTCGTTCCAGTTCCGGGGTAGTCCGTCGTATGGGTAGCTGGGTGGTGGCAAACTCGCTGGTGGTAATATCCACGTAGGCGATACCGGCTTCCTCGTCGTTGAGCACTACACCGACCAGGTAGTTGTTTGTCTTGCTGTCGAGCAGGCCGGGTTCGACTATAGTACCGGGGGTGACCACGCGGACGACTTCCCGCTCGACGATGCCCTTGGTCTCGCCGGGTTTTGTGACCTGCTCGCAGATAGCCACCTTGTGGCCGTGGTTTATCAGCCTGGCGAGGTAGTTGTCCAGGGCGTGATATGGGATACCGGCCATCGGCACACGGTTCCCTTTGCCCATCTCCCGCGAGGTAAGGACAATCTCAAGCTCGTTAGCGACAACGCGGGCGTCCTCGTCGAAGGTCTCGTAGAAATCTCCGAGGCGGAAGAGAACAATAGCCTGCGGGTACTGCTGCTTGATGCTGAGATATTGACGGCGGATAGGGGTCTGGCTTGATTTCTGCATCAACTCATTGTACCGAATTCTCGGCGAAATGGGAATATGCTTTGGCCCTCATCTCAGGACCTGCGTGGCCTGATTACCAGCACCGGCAGGCCGGATTCCTTGAGGACGTGTTCGGCGACGCTGCCGAAGGCGAAACGCTTCAGTCCACTCCTGCCGTGGGTACCGAGGGCTATCAGGCCGATGCCGTTCTCCTCGGCGTAGCTGACAATGCTGCGGCCCGCGCTACCGGGCAGGGTGAGGTAATCCACCTCCAGTCCCGCTGCCTGAATTGCCTGAGCAATGCTCTCCAGGTAGGTGACGGCCTCTTCTTCCTTGCGCTGGATTTCCGCCGGTGTCGGTGCGGAGTAGTAGCCAGTGGTCGGTTCAACGATGGCGCTCGGGGGCATGGTGACCTCGAGGAGCACCAGCTTGCTCCCGAAGCGCTGGGCGACCTCCCTGGCGTAGGGCAGGATTTCCTCGGCAAGGTCGGAACCATCAAGGCAGACCAGTATCTTCTCGAACATGGGCCCTCCTTATCCCGGTAGTCTTACGGGTGTGCTTTCTGTGATTTCATCGTATGGCAAGTTGGCGGGTGTGTCAAGGCGTTGTACTCGCCCAGTGCATTGGGGACAGATGGGATCAATGGCGACAAACGAGAAAAGTGAAATAAATGGAAACAATTCGAGGCTAACCAGGCGTGAATTGTTTTTCGAGTTATGTCTACCTGGAGGTATGAAGCAGTGATAGTCAAGGGGGTGTGTCTCCTGGGAAACGCGGGTACCGGTGTCTTGAGGTGCCTGTTGGCACGGGTCAAGGGGGGCACCCCCTTAGACCCCCGTTCCAAAGTGGTTGCACCCCTCTGGACACCCCAAAACGGTGTGGGGGTAGTTTGTTGGCAGGGTTCATTGGCACGTTAGGGAATACCGCCGGATAGAGGGAGACGTAAAGGGGGACACCCCCTTAGACCCCCGTTCCAAAGTGGTTGCACCCCTCTGGACACCCCAAAACGGTGTGGGGGTAGTTTGTTGGCAGGGTTCATTGGCACCTTATAGAGTGGGGTGTTACCAGGGTAATGACTTGGGGATAAGGCGGCACACACAAGATAGTGTTAGTGGGGGTATGAGGAGAAGTCACCTGTCCGTCGGGGTGATGGGCTCCGGCCGGAGCTGGCGGCATTGTTGGTGCCGTGCCGACGGTGCTATAATTTGCCCGCAGCCTGATACCAGAAGAGGAGGAATTTAGAGTGAAGATACTTGGTCTTTCCTGCAGTCCGAGAAAGGGTGGCAACACCGAAACGCTGGTGACCGAGGCGCTGGAGGGCGCCCGTAACGAGGGTGCCGAGGTGGAGATGTTCAGCGTGCACGGCAAGGACATAAAGCCCTGCGATGGCTGCCAGACCTGCGTTGCGACCGGCATCTGCCACATTCAGGACGACATGCAGGACGTTTTCAGGAAGATGATTGAGTCCGACGGTATCATCTTCGGCACCCCGATATACTTCTACACGATGAGTGCCCAGGCGAAGGCCATCATGGACCGGACCTACTCGATACGCCGTCCCGAGTTCAAGCTGGCGAGCAAGGTGGGTGGAGTCATTGCCGTGGCCGGTGGCATCGGTCTGATAGAGGCAATCAAGGAATGGTACTTCTATATCGCCATCAACCACATGCTGGCGGCGGACTATGTCAGTGCCTACGCCGGCGGGAGGGGTGAGGTGAACGACAACGAGCATGTGATGAAGTGCGCCCGGGAGCTGGGACGGCAGATGGTACAACTGGTCGATACAGGCTTCCGGTTCCCAGAAGAGTACGCCCGCCGCGGTCTTTCCGGCTACGTGGCGGAGAAGTACGGGGTGTGAAGGAGTGAGTTTGCCTCTGGTTATCCGTCCGGTAGAAGCGGAAGACCTGGCGGGCCTTGACGAAAGCCTGCCGGGAGGGCGTCCCCCTGAGGTGCACCGGGAACGCTACCGCAAGCAGGTGGAGGGAAGGGGTGTCTACGCGACGGCATGGCAGGATGGGCGTCTTGCCGGTATCCTGTTCGTGGACTGGGAAGGCTCGGTCGCGGAGCCGGTCAGAGCGAGTTTCCCCGGCTGTCCTCACCTGATAGACCTCTTTGTACTGCCGGAGTACAGGAAACAGGGAGTTGCCACGCAGTTGCTGGACTATGCGGAGGCAGAAGCGCGCCAGAGGGGCCACGAGCGGATAGGGCTGGACGTGGGCGACCTGGCTGACCCGAACTACCGGATTGCCCACGGCATCTACACCGGGCGGGGGTACGTGGAAACCGGCATCGAGCACATGGACGCGTACACGGTGGTGGACGAGGACGGCAGGGCGCTGGCCATCCAGGAGAGGGTCAGGTTCATGGTTAAGGGGTTGGGGTGACGCCTAGCAGGGTGCTGAAAAACCCTTTCGACCATCCCCCGTGCGGCCCGGATGGAGCGCCTCTCAGAAGAGGCGGGGCCCCTCAGAAGGTGCGGTGCCTTCCCTTTCCTGGCCAGGAAGAGCCTTCCTACCGAGGAAGGGGGGAAAGATTATGCCTGGGGACTCCTCTTTTCAGCACACTGCTGAACTCCTTCGTATACCTTCCTTGTGGAATCCCTTTCACTCTGACACCTCCGTCTTTCTATTTTACCTGACTTTGGTGTCCATTATATCCATCCTACCTCAAAATGTAACTGCGATACTTCTTCCTATGTAATCACTGACAGTATCTTGTCGTATTACCGACCACACTCTTAGTAGAAGAGACAAAATTGCGGTAAACAACATAGTCAATACACCGAGTTCCAGACTCATATCCACGTACGAATTTTTATCACACTATGATACTCCTTTATCCGGGCGTACCGAACCTGTTCCGGTGCAGCCAACTGAACTCAGGGCGCCGCTGTATCTGCGGTGTCGTTTTCCTGGGATAACCCTTCTGCACCCCGATTAGCACCATCGTAGCCAGATGATAGTTTTCAGGAAGGCCAAGAAGTTTCTCAACTACCACCTGGTTTTCTTCCCATAATGTGGACGGTATAATGCCCAGCCCTTCCGCAGTAGCAACCAAAGCCATATTCTGGATACAAGCCCACATGCTCCAGAGATAACCACCGCCATCTTTATAACAAGCCGCCACCACATTGCAATTCTTGTAGGCATTCTGCTGTTGTTTCGCCACACTTTTCGAATAGACCAGGTTCAGTTGGTATTTTAGTTCGGCAATCTGCGCAATCAGTTGCGGGTCGTCGACAATGATGAATTCCCAGGGCTGGTTATTACCCGCGGATATCGAGTGGGTGCCTGCCGTGATTATCTTCCGCACTATTTCCTCACTGGTACCCCGGGTAAAACCTCGGATTGTTCTCCTTTTCTCAATTGCTTCATATAAATCCATTTTCAACTCCTCCTTCATATAATGTTTGGTGGGGAAAGTAAATAATAGCGACTACAAAAACATATCTTATTCCATAAGCAACATCTTGAGTTACCACTCAGATCAGATCTTTATGCCTGCAAAGGTGTGCTTGGAAATAAGGGCTGCTGCAGACAGTGAGTGTGCGTTGAATTCAGCGCTTCTGGTTGATACTGACGAGTTGTCTTTTCCATACGGTTCCTTCAGGTCACGCCAGAATTATACGCCTATGTTCTCTTACGGACAAGGGAGTACCCTCTAGGAGAGCTAATAATGGGCCATACCTGGCCGGATTGGCGCACCCGTATGGGGCACACGCCGGAGGTAATTCTGGCGCTGGTCGGCGTAGTGTTATCTTGATGAGCCTGCGGCGCAATGCACCCTATGTCGAACCCCGGCGGCACCCTCACTCAGAATGGTCTCTTCTATGAGGCTGTAATCCGACATAGAGATCAAGGCTTCCTGACCGAACTAGTGAAGGCATACGAGAAGATCCACTCGGGTATCTGGGCCTACAACGGTTTGTTTGAGCTGGTTGATGCATTGCAGGAGACCAGTGGTGCCCGCAGGGTATTCAAGTTCAAGTTGCGGGCAGTCGCCGATGCACGAGATCAGGACGAGGGTGATAGGGTACTTGACCACAGCCGTCTCATCCCTGCATCAGTCAAACTGGAGGTCTGGAAGCGTGACAAGGGTCGGTGCGTCCTGTGTGGAAGTCGAGAGAACCTCCACTTCGACCATATCATTCCTTACTCGCGAGGCGGTTCATCTCTGGTGGCCGAGAACGTCCAACTCCTCTGTGCCAAGCATAACCTGGCCAAGAGAGACAGGATTGAGTGATGATACGCTGTAGTGTGAGCAGCTCTTCGCCGCTGCGCAGCCTGCGTCGACCACCAACACCGCCCACCCTTCTCTGAATAATCGGTCACCTTCTCTTAGTATTCGCTCCGGATGTCCCATGTGGGCAGGCACAGCTTGCTGACATCGTGCAGCTCAAGGGATTTTACATCTCAGGCGGAGTCTCCAGCACCCAGATTTTGTGTTGTACGGGAGTGCGGGACTGTTTAGGAAACGTTTCGGAAATTGACCGGCGTTTTTATGTTTTGTTTAGTCGACCGGCAGTATTGTGGGATTAGAGAGAAGGAGGCTAACTTGAGCAGGGAAAAGTGGTGGCACACTCTGACTCAAGGCCTGAGTAGACAGTCGCCTTATCTCTTTCCGCCGGAAGGACACCGTAGACTGACGCCCTGCGGTGTCCTTTGAAATGATAATATCGACCCCTTGCTCACTTCCGCCAGGTACACCGGAGTGTAGTGGGTGTAACCAATACAAAGAAATACTGAGAAACAGTGATTGAGGATGGTGAAGATGAATACTGAGGGTGCTATCCGGGTACTCCTGGTCGGTGGTAGTGATGCTTCAATGCAGGGCATTAGTGACGCACTCAGTGACGGTGCTGGGGTAGAGGTCGTCGGTGAAACGGTTGGTGGCAACGAGGCTGTTGTAGCCGCCGGGGAGCTATCCCCGGACGTGGTACTGGTATTGGTTGACAGCCTGATAGCAGGGATGGATGGCATTGATACTGTGCACGCTATTATCGAGACACAGCCCTGGACACGGGTAGTTGTCATAACACGAAACACAGTTCGGTACCTGGTGCCGGCGGTGAAAGCCGGTGCCGCCGGTATCCTTTCGCCGGAAGTTGGTCTTGATGAGTTGCTTCTGGCAATACGCAGAGTACACCAGTGGGCATCTTATTCCCTCTCGGCGAGTAGTGCTTCAGAGAAGCCGGGATACCAGGCTGTAAGCAATATGACGAGAGTCAAGCAAAGGCCTGAGTAGCGTGTCCACAGGATGATGCAGGAGGGTAAAATGCGTAAGAGATTCTTGAAGGTGATAGCCAGACTCCACCGAGGCCAGCGTGGTATGACCGGGTTGGAGACAGCCATCATTCTGATTGCCTTCGTGACGGTCGCTTCCGTACTGGCCTACAGCGTGCTGTCGGCCGGTATCTTCGCGGCAGAGAGAGGAAAGGCGACGGTGTATCAGGGCCTGGCATCTGCCCAGGCGACTATGTCAATTCAGGGTTCCGTGCTTGGTCTCAGTCCCAACGGGACGGAGCTCGAACAGATCCAGTTCACTGTAGCCCTGACACTGGAGGACGAGAGCGTGGACATGAATTCTGTCGTCATCAACTACTTCGACACCGAGGTGCACTCAGAGGACATCACCTGGACAAGTGAAATCAACGGGGGCTGCACTGAGCGAGGCGCGGTCAACTTGCTGGAGGCCGATGAGCAGCACGTGGTTATCGTCACGATACCGGATGCGGCCACCATCGATGCGTATGAAAAGTTTACGGTTCAGGTCTTCCCGCCCACCGGGGCTACACTTTCCATCCAGAGGACTGTACCCGGCGCGATACAGGCGGTAATGAACCTCTATTAGTTGAGTGTATTGTCAGGCGAACGCTCAACGCCACCGGGCACGCGGAGCCTTGATGTGGTTCGCAGCAAAAGGGGAGGCCGGACAGAAATGGGCAGCAGCCACCTATGGGAAGTCTGAGCCTCTCTTCGTGTGTGGCGTCGGTGCTATCGTTCCGACAGAAGGGTGACAGGCCGTTGACATGTCATTCATGAGCGAAGCGAAGAATCTGAATGTTGCGCGGATTTGTGCAACTAGTGTAGTGTCTTACAAATGCCTTTACAGTCCTTGTCATTCTAGCAAGCCTAAGAAAAACCCTTTCGACCAACCCCCTGACCCCCTTCCTGTCCAGGAAGGGGGAAAAGATTATAGCTGGGGGACACCCCCAGACCCCTGCCAAAGGGGGCTTCGGCCCCTCTCGGAAGAGGGAGTGCCCCTAAGAAGGGGCGAAGCCCCTCTGGACTCCCCCTTTTTCATCACCCTGTTAGACTTGATCCGGGATACGTGTTTGCCCCCTGGATTCCAGCCTGCGCTGGAATGACATCAACATCCATCATACGTAAAGATATATACGAG
>DATKWT010000028.1 GCA_035529395.1 Dehalococcoidales bacterium
AAACCTTATATTCGATGAGACTGAAACTGCTCTGGCTCAAGAGGTCGCAGCGGTGTGCAATAATGCGCTTCAAGATATGTACCCACGATACATGGTCGATGAGATACTCGGGATGCTACACAGGATGAATGAGAAAATTGAAGTAATCGACGACGCTTTGGATCCGTTCATACTGCGCCCCCTATTGGTTCGCACGCGGTGTGAGCTGTGTCCTGTGTAATGGCACGAGGACTGAATTTGAACATCTAAAGAAAGGAGACAGCAATGAAGGGACATATTCGCAAAAAAGGAGAGCGCTCCTGGCAGATCACGCTGGACACCGGCACCGGGCCTGATGGGAAACGCCGGCGCTACTTCGAAACGATACACTCGACACGCAAATCCGATGCTCAAAAGAGGCTGAATGAGCTATTGGTCAGCGTCGAAAAGGGCCTGTATGCCCCGCCTGGGCGTCTTACCCTGGCAGAGCACCTTAAGAACTGGCTAGATGGTTATGTTAGGGTTAACTGTAGCATCCGAACACTTGATGCTGTCCAGAGCATTGTAGAGCACCACTTGATACCTACCTTGGGGCATACTCAGCTAAAGCACCTTCACCCCCAAGCAATACAAGCCTATTACGGCAAGGCCTGTGAGCACCTATCGGCCCGGACGGTACACTATCACCATCGGATATTAAACCAATCTCTTAAATACGCCGTCCGACAAGGTTACTTAGGCCGCAATCCTTGTGAGCTTGTTGACCCACCTAAACCACGTAAAAGGCTCATGCGCACGCTAACGCCTAGTGAGCTTGAAATACTGCTGGAGAACGCTTCGAGTAATCAATTCTATCCCGTAATCTATACCGCCGTGAGCACCGGACTTCGCCAGACTGAATTACTTGGTTTAATGTGGCGCTCAATTGACCTCGATTATCTCTCAATATCAGTTAGCCAGGTGCTATACAAGCGTCGGGGTGTCTGTCAGTTTAATGAGCCTAAAACAAGCCATAGCCGCCGCGGCGTGAGTATGACGCCTAAGTTAGCCCTCTTTTTGAGGGAATACAAGCTGGAACGTGAATGCCTATACCAGCAGCTAGGAAAAGAACTTACCCTGGACAGCCTTGTTTTTGCCAACGCCGAAGGCAAGCCGCTAGACCCTGGTGTGCTAACTCATAACTTCGCCAGGATAGCAAAACGGGCCGGCCTGGAGAATGTCCGCTTCCACGATTTAAGGCATACCTTCGCAAGTCTTATGCTACTTCGTAAAGCAAAGCCAAAGGTTATCAGTGAGGCGCTAGGCCATGCGAGCGTTGCCTTTACAATGGATACCTACAGCCATATAATTGAGGGGATGCAAGAGGATGCTATGGCGTTACTGGACGAAGTGCTACCGGCCGGGGTCAACAAATATTCTGTCGCCTTTTTGTCGCCAACCTTAGGGTAATGAGCGCCAGAACATAGCAATTTAGCCTCAAGTCCCTGTAGCTCAGCTGGATAGAGCGGCTGCCTTCTAAGCAGCGGGTCGCAGGTTCGAATCCTGCCAGGGACGCCACAGACCCGGTTCACCCCCAAGGCATACTCGCAATCAATGATGGGCACGCCACATGTAGTCGGGAGAGACAGGGAGCAATGCAGTGACAGTAAAGGTCCTCTTTGATACGGATATCGGCTCCGATATTGATGACGCCGTCTGCCTGGCATATCTTCTTGCCCAGCCGGAATGCGAACTCCTGGGCATAACCACGGTTACCGGTGAAGCCGACCGGCGGGCCATGCTGGCAAGCGTCCTCTGCAAAGTCGCCGGGAAGGAAGTCCCCATCTATCCCGGCTGTGAGGAACCCCTGCTCATTCCTCAGAAACAGAAACAGGCACCGCAGGCCGTCGCCCTCCAGAAATGGGAGCATGACAGCGAGTTCCCCCGGGGGCAGGCCGTAGAGTTCCTGCGACGGACAATCCGCGAACACCCCGGGGAGGTCATTCTGCTCAGCGTTGGCCCACTAACCAATATCGGCCTCCTCTTCAAGTTAGACCCTGATATTCCCTCTCTCCTCAAAGGCCTGGTGATGATGTGTGGGTCGTTCAGTAATCTACGGGCCGGTATCCCGCGCAGAGAGTGGAACGCTATCTGCGACCCCCACGCGCTGGCAATAGTGTACCAGGCAACCACGGGCATACACCGCTCTATCGGACTTGATGTAACCCGCCAGGTTACCATGCCTGTACAGCAGTTCCGGGAACGGCTTACACACGAACTGCACCGGCCCGTACTGGACTTCGCAGAGGTATGGTTTCAGGGAAGAGATATCGTCACCTTTCATGACCCTCTGGCAGCGACGACCATCTTTGACGACGGCATCTGCGGATTTGAGAAAGGGACCGTAGAGGTAGAGCTTGCCAGTCCGGGACTGGCGGGAATGACGCTCTGGACACCGGACGACACCGGAAAGCATGAGGTAGCCCTGCAGGTGGACAGCGCGCGGTTCTTCGAGCACTACTTCTCCGTGTTTAAGTAGCCGGCAGGTACAGCGGAGATATACGGCAGTGGGACGAGTACTGGTCTTCGGCAGCATCAATACTGACCTTGTTACCTACGTCGATACCCTGCCTGTGCCGGGAGAGACGGTGACCGGTGGCGGCTTTGAGACCTTCCCCGGTGGCAAGGGCGCCAACCAGGCAGTGGCCGCGGCACGGGCAGGAGCAGCCGTCGAGATGTACGGCTGCGTGGGTGATGATGCCCCCGGCCGCGATAGACTGGACAGCCTGGAAGAAGCGGGTATATCCACGCGGAATGTCACCGTGAAGAAGGGTACCCATTCCGGCATCGCCCAGATAATCGTGGACAGGCGTGGGGAAAACGTCATCGCCGTGGCTCCCGGAGCGAACTTTCTCTTCGACCCTGGGGACGTTGCCTTTCCAGAGCATTCCCCGGACGAAAAGGTGGTATCCCTCTTCCAGAACGAAGTACCGCAGGCAAGCACCGAAGCCATTATCCGGGAATGTAAGCAACGCAGGATGACGGTACTGTGGAACATGGCCCCGGCCTGCCAGGAAAGACCGTCTGCAGAAACACTTCGGGCTGTGGAATATCTTATCTGCAATCAGCCTGAACTGAGGGCCATAGTCGGCGACGGCGAGAACGAAGTGCTGGCCAACGAGTTGCTGCGCTGGGGGGTTGCCAACGTCCTGGTAACCCTTGGCGAAAAGGGGGCGCTACTCGTCACCAGCCGGGATACATACCGCCAGAAAGCCTTCCCCGTCAGCGTCGTCGATACCGTTGGGACGGGCGACTGCTTCTGCGGGGTCTTCGCCTGTAGCCTGTCTTTCGGCATGCCGGTGAAAGAGGCATTACGAAGGGCATCTGCGGCAGCGGCGTTATCAGCCGGTGTCAGAGGAGCACAGACCTCGATGCCCACCGCCGCCGAGGTGGACAGGTTTCTCTCAGCTTCGGACAGTGTGTGATAACGATACGGCCACTCAAGGGAGGACAGAAGTAATGGCAACGTTTGAGGAACTGGCAGACCTTATCCGCAATGAGATTGTGCAGCGCCAGCAGGAAGGTTGCGATATCGAAACTATCGAGGAGCGGGTGGAGAAGGCATTACAGAGGAGCGACGGTCTGAAGGGAATGGACCTCTATGCCATCCTGAACGGCCTCGAAGGCCTGCAACCAAAGGAGTCGTTTCGCTACGTAGAACCGTGCACGCTGGAAGATATCCGGGCACAACGTCCGGACGGTCCGCGACGTATGGAGTGCGACCTCACCGATGCACAGGCGTTCGACCGCATTCACGGGGCCTGGCTGGGCCGGGCAGCAGGCTGCATCCTGGGAAAACCTGTCGAGGGCTGGAAGAAGGAACGGATTGACAGCTACCTGCGGTTCGCCGATGCCCTGCCGCTTAATGACTACTTTCCACTTGTCGACAATCACCCCGACGGGCTCGAACTCCGGATGGCGGATTGCTCCCGGGGCAGAATCCAGTACATGGCCCGGGACGACGACATGGACTATCCGGTGCTGGGCCTTCACATGCTGGAGAACCACGGGCCGGACTTCACATCACGAAACGTAGCCAACACCTGGCTCAGCCGGCTGTCGTACTACCTTACCTATACCGCCGAGCGGGTGGCTTACCGTAACCTGGTGAACCAACTCTGGCCGCCGGAGTCCGCCACGTACCGCAATCCCTTCCGCGAGTGGATAGGTGCCCAGATTCGGGCCGATATCCTGGGCTATGTATGCCCCGGCTGGCCGGAGAAGGCCGCCGAGTTCGCCTACCGCGATGCTGTTGTCTCCCACGTCAAGAACGGGGTATACGGAGAAATGTTCGTTGCCGCAATGCTGGCCGCGGCCTTTGTCACCGATGACGTCGAGGAAGTAATACGTATCGGCCTCTCCGAGATTCCGGAGCAGTGCCGACTT
>DATKWT010000029.1 GCA_035529395.1 Dehalococcoidales bacterium
CCCACCAGGCCCAGGCAGAGCGCACATGCCATTATCGCGAAAAGTAGTTTTTTCATTTTTGTTTCTCCTCCGTATTTGGATTAGCTTTGTAAGCTTTGTGTTGTCAGGTTTCTATTGAGGTACCCCTCACCAGAGACAATCACACCTCTGGAGAATCGACCAGGGCGCATCATATCCTGTCAGCCTCTGCCGACAGGGACGTAAATAGTAGCACGCCCTGGCGGGCGTGTATGTCGCTGCGATGGTGATTCTACATAGTCAGAATGATGGTTCCTGTCACGAAGACGTGTCACGAAATTGACGACAGAGCTACAGGCAAACCCGGGGAGGGAGCGGGAACGCGTAGTGCCGGAACAAAGTCCGGCCACGTGTTATGATGCGGGGTGCCTACCACTATTCTGGAGAGAGCCGAACGAGACAGGTCTAGTTGGGAAGCAATCGGCTGTTGCTTGTCAGGTGGTGGCTGATGGCATAGGCCACCACCTCAGCACGGTTCCTCAGGTGAAGCGTTTCCATCAGGCGACGAAGATGCGTTCTGACAGTGCTCTCACTGATGAATAGACGATGGCCAACCTCGGTATTGGTCAAGCATTCTCCGACCAGTTGCAACACTTCCATCTGCCTGCTACTGATCTCCGATTCGTGATTGGTTCCATTTTCTCGGTTGCGGAACTCGGCAACTAGCAAGGTAACCGTATGCTGAGACAGCATTACCTCACCGGCGGCGATAAGCCTGACGGCATCTACCACCTCCTCGAGGGTGCTACTCTTGAGCAGGTAACCCTTCGCCCCTGACCGGAGAGCTTGACGCACGTTCCCTTCCTGCTCAGAGGCGGTGAAGATAACCACTTTGGCGCCGGGGAAGTCCTCCCTCATGGTCACCATGGCTTCCAACCCGGTGCAGCCCCGCATGAATATGTCCACGAGGACAATGTCCGGCCTCAGTTCGAGTGCCTTGCGAATAGCCTCCGGGTAGTCTCCAGCTTCACCGACAACGTCAATATCAGCTGCAGCACCCAGTATGCTAATCAGGCCGGTACGTACCACAGGGCAGTCATCAACCACGAGGACTCTTATCGCCTCAGCCATACTAACCTTCTCCGATGAGACTTTGCCATGCGGGGATACTGAGCAGTCTCTCATTGACCTGCTAAGTCGCTGTCACAGTAATCCCAAGATTATGCCATAGTAATATCCTGAACTGCTGCCGTTAGATACCAGTATAAGACCTGTAGGAATTCGGTAGCAATTGTGCCCGAGCTGTAGCAGTGACATGGCGGCACGAGCATAGGGGGGTACCTCCACGGCATTCATCACAAGACAGGAGAGCAGGCGGAACTCCGTGTCGGTGAGCTTTTCCCTGGCGCTATCCGGCAGGTCATCGACGTGGCCGGGGGAGCTGGAGTGGTCCTCACGGCGCTTCCGGTACTGTTTCTTGCGCCTGAGAATGGAGTGCACCCTGGCTACCAACTCGCGCAGGCTCAACGGTTCCCCCAGGTATGCGTCAACCCCCATCTCCAGAATCTCCACCGATTTCCCCTCGAACCCTACCGCTATCAACGGCACGTATACTTCCACACGTATACTCAAATACGACTGACCTGTCTCCTCCAGCAATACATCCTCTTCGATGATTACCAGATCAGGCCGTGCTTCGTAGAGGTTCTTCAAACCCTCACTCGCACTGCCGCTGGCAACCACCTCGTAACCCGACACCTCCAGCGCTCCCGAAATACGGGATGCCGTCAGTTGGTTACCGTGAACAACAAGGATGCTCTCTCTGCTGTCCATCAGCACTCCAGAAAGGTATTCAGTCAAAATGATACAACAGGGAGGTCAACAAAATGGTCGCAAGGGTCAACAAACAGGTCTTTGATAGTCCATTTCTGGTCCTATTTGGGTCAACAAAGGAGAGCAAAAAGAAAGGGCAGGCGTTTGCCTGCCCTTAGCAGGTTGCTGAAAAAAGGGAGTCCAGATGGGCTCCGCCCCTTCTGAGGGGCGCTCGCACGGGATTGGTCGAGAGGGTTTTTCATCACCCTGTTAGATGGCGAAAGGATCCGGATGGGGACTACGCTTGTTTTGCGAACCGGTAGCCTATGCCCCTCTCACTGTGAAGGAGCTGAGGCTCGTCAGGGTTCGCTTCGATCTTGCGCCGTAGTCGGTAGATGTACCTCTTGACCAGGGTAATGTCTGTGGTGCACTCTGGGCTCCAGGCTTTCTCCAGGAGCAACTGGTGGGTCAGCACTTTGCCCGTGTTCCTGACCAGCTCGGACAGCAGCTTGAACTCGATGGGTGTCAGCTTCACACTCTTGCCACAGGCAATCACTTCGCGAGTACCGAAGTTGATCATGAGGTCGTCCTCCAGCATGAAAATGTGGTCCTTTTTAAAACCGCTCCCGTCTATCCGTCGCATCAGCGCCTTTACCCTGCCCAGAACGTCTATGGGACTGAACGGCTTGCCGATACACTCATCAGCCCCGGCATCCAGGTACTCGGTCCGTTCCAGCTCGCTGGTCTCCGATTCGGCGATCAGTATCAGCCCCACGTCCGAGAACTCACGGATCTCGCCAATCACACTGGCGCAGTCCGTAGCAGGACAAGAACAGATCAGAAATACCAGGCTAGGCGATTCGGTCTCGATAAGGTGGATCCCGCTATCAAAGTCCTTAGCAACGATAACCTGCAGGTCCGAATAGCCTATTTGAAGACAGAGGGTGATATATTTGGCCTGGTCCGATCCCTTCTCGATTACCAGCACCTTCATCACTCCCTCCTTAGTGCCCGCGCACATATATCCCTGCTTCCCAGTGTGATGCTCGGTACGTTGAACTCCCATCGAAGACGACTATGAAGCTCCTGTCCGTCCAGAGAGGCAGGGCCGTCACTCATAATAACTGTGCTGGATTGGTGCCGGTGCAATGTGGTCATGGCCTCCTCATTACTGTCGGCGAACTGAACATGGTGACGGCAGTCTGCCGAATCGTCCGCTGTCACTCTCCCTCAGAACCGACAGCTTCTGACACCCGAAGACTCCGGCACGTTTGGTCGATTTCAACAAGAACCTCCTCTATGCCTATGTACTCAGGCCTTTGCTGAAGTGCTACTTATACTCACTATGTCACGTGATGTACCTGTGGGTAAGCCCTAGAAGTACCAACATGGGGAGCCAACTGGTTCATGGTTATAGTTCGAGAGACCAACGCCTGTTCAATACCACCATCCTCCTCATGGTGCCATTTCCCCGGAACAGATGGATGGTGATAAAATTGTAGGACATCGACAGTGCAGTGTAGTGGAGATTGACAACCAATTTCCATGGATATACTATTGATGACAAGCAGTGAGACCGGAATGCCTCCGTCAGCCGCGATTATACCAGTGCAATCGTCATATAAGGAGTATTAATGAGCAAGCTAAGAGAAGCCCTTGAAGGTGGAAAGTTCGTGGTTACTGGAGAGATTGGGCCACCTAAGGGGGTGAATATAGATAAATGCCTGGAAGATGCAGACAACCTGCGCGACCGGGTGGTGGCGCTAAACGTTACTGACCTGAAGAGTGCCGTGATGCGGATTGGCTCAATGGCCGTCTGTGCCAAGCTGGTTGAGCGGGGGCTGGAGCCGGTCTTTCAGCTTACCTGCCGTGACCGGAATCGGTTGGCACTTCAATCGGACCTGCTCAGTGCCTGGGTACTCGGTATCGAAAATGTACTCTGTCTGACTGGAGACCACCCTAATATGGGTGACCACACTGAAGCAAAATCGGTCTATGACCTTGACTCGGTGCAACTGCTCAAGGCTACCAGCACTTTGAACCAGGGGTTTGACATGACCGAGCACGAACTGGATGGCAACCCCGACTTCTTCCTGGGTGCAGTGGTTGCCCCGGCGGCTGATCCTTTGGAGCCCGAGATAATCAAGATGGGAAAGAAGACAGAAGCTGGAGCCAGGTTCTTTCAGACCCAGGCTGTCTTTGAACCGGAGATATTTGAGCGATTCATGGACCAGGCACAAAAATTCAAGGTACCAATTATTGCCGGTATTGTAATACTTAAAAGTGCCGCCATGGCCAGGTTTATGAATTCAAATATGGCTGGAATCAGTATTCCGGATAGCCTTATCGAAGAGATGGCGGAAACCAAAAAGGAAGACCGCAGGAAAAAGGCCGTTGAAATCACAATCCGCCTTATCCGACAGGTAAAGCCACTCTGTCAGGGGGTTCATATTATGCCGCTGGGATGGGACGAACTTGTGCCGGAGATTATCAAGGAGGCTGAACTTAATTAGTGTCATGTGGTGCAAGGAACACCCATCGCAGAATCTTTTAATAAGGGAGTGTAGCATCGATACCTGTTATATCCACACCCTTTAGCGGACCGATTTCAGTAGTGATGATAAACTACCGCCCTGCATGGTGAGGACCAGGGGGTGTGTCGTTGGGCAGTAACCACGACGCCTCACTCTGTAGTGTTACCCTTTTACCTGAACAAGAGCGGACTGTCGCACCGACTATCACCGGCTCTGGATATATGAGAATGATGCCGAAGCTGGTACCGGTGCTGCGAACGTTGTGGACAAGGACATTGGCTTCCAAACATGGCCTTGATATTGTAGGATACTCGTGGAGAGGAATATGAACAGCGAATTTCGTAATCTCCCCGGTGTCGACCAGGTAGTCTCCCACGAGCAACTCCAGGAGTTTCAGGAGAGCTTTCAACATGCCTTGTTGGTGGATGTCGTTCGGGAAGATTTGGAAAAAGCCCGGCGCTCCATTACCGAAGGCAATCGTTGCCCGACAATCGAAGAAATCGTTGCTTCTGTTTCCGGACGACTGCGTGCCCTGGCAAATCCCGGTCTGCGCCCCGTGATAAATGCCAGCGGAGTGCTTCTGCACACCAACCTGGGAAGAGCGCCGCTCAGCCCGGAAGCAGCACGGGCAATGACCCCGGTGGCTACCAGCTACAGCAACCTTGAATTCGACCTTGAACAAGGGCGTAGAAGCTCCCGACACGTACACGTGGAGAATATCCTCTGCCAGCTTACCGGTGCCGAAGCGGCACTGGTGGTCAACAACAACGCTGCCGGAGTGCTGCTGGGTCTTTCCGCCCTGGCGAAGAGGAAAGAGGTGGTTGTCTCCCGGGGACAGGCGGTTGAGATTGGCGGCAGCTTTCGCATACCCGACGTTATGCGGCAGAGCGGGGCCAGGCTTGTTGAAGTGGGCACAACCAATTGCACCTACGCTGCCGACTACGAACAGGCCGTCACTCCGCGTACCGCAGCGTTGATGCGTGTCCATTCCAGCAATTTCCGGGTGGTCGGATTCGTCCATGAGGTAAGCCTTGAGGAAGTGGTGGCTGTCGGTGAGCACAATGGCATTACGGTTCTTGATGACCTGGGCAGCGGCTGTTTTCTGGACACGACCGTGTACGGACTTGACCCTGAGCCAATGGTACAGCAGAGTGTTGCCGCCGGAGTAGGGCTGACCTTCTTCTCCGCAGACAAGCTGGTGGGCGGACCGCAGGCGGGCATTATTGTCGGCAAGCGTCAGTTCATCGATAAACTCAAGAAGCATCCACTGGCCAGGGCGGCGAGGATTGACAAGATAAGGCTGGCGGCCCTGGTTGCTACGCTGGTACATTACATAAAGGACGAAGCCACGGAGAAGATACCGGTCTGGCGGATGATTGCCGCTCCCCTGGATGAGATTGACCGGCGGGCAGGGCAGTGGGCCCGTGTTATGGGGAATTTGGCCGATGTGAGGGACGGGGAGACAATGGTTGGCGGAGGCAGTCTTCCCGGTGGTACCCTGCCCACCAGGCTGGTGGCTATCCGTACGGGAAAGGGCAGTCACTCGCCACAGGCGCTGAGCAGAATGCTGCGTAGCCGGGAGACACCGGTTGTCGGGCGTGTTAATGACGACATACTACTGCTCGACCCGCGCTCCGTGCTGCCGGAAGAGGATAACGCCGTACTCGAAGCACTGCATAGCCTGGTCGAAGAACTGAAATAGAAGGCGTAACTGCAGGAAGACGGGAGAGGTTGAGCGATGTTCGTACTGGGCACCGCGGGACACATAGACCACGGTAAGTCGGTACTGGTGAATGCCCTGACCGGGATTGACCCTGACCGGTTGGAAGAAGAAAAAGCGCGGGGCATGACAATCGACCTCGGCTTTGCCTGGATGAAACTGCCCAGTGGTCGAGAGGTCGGCATCGTCGATGTTCCCGGGCACGAGCGTTTCGTGAAGAATATGCTCGCCGGCGTGGGCGGGATAGACTTGGCTCTACTGGTTATCGCCGCCAATGAAAGCGTAATGCCCCAGACCAGGGAACACCTGGCAATCCTTGACCTCCTGGCAATCTCGAGAGGAATCGCCGTCATCACCAAGAAGGACCTGGTGGATGACGAATGGCTCGACTTGGTGCGGATGGAGGTTGAGGAGCTGCTGGAACCGACTTCCCTGTCGCAGTCACCTGTTGTCGTGGTATCGGCCCTCACCGGTGAAGGTCTGCCGGAGCTTACGACCACAATCGACAGGATGCTGGAAGAGAGCGTACCGAGAAAGGAGACTGACCGGGCCCGTTTGCCGATAGACCGGGTATTTACCATGTCCGGCGCAGGTACGGTTGTAACCGGCACGCTGATTGAAGGCTCACTATCCGTAGGGGACGAGGTGGAGGTCGTGCCCTCCGGGGTGAAATCACGGCTGCGCGGACTCCAGATGCACCGGTCACGGATAGAGACTGCCCAGCCCGGGAGCCGGGTTGCTGCCAACCTTGTCGGTATTACCACGTCACAGTTGCAGCGCGGTGATGTACTTGCCCGGCCCGGCTGGCTGAAGCCGACTACCATGCTGAGTGCCCGGTTTCGACTGCTTGACTACGTCCGCCGGCCGCTGAGACACAACGCGAAACTGAGCTTCTTTACCGGAGCCTCTGAAGCAGTCGTCAAGGTCCGCCTCCTCGAAGCGGATGAGCTAAAACCGGGAGAGGTTGCCTGGGTGCAGCTACTGCTGGACAGGCCGGTGGCTGCTGTCAACGGGGACCACTTCATCATCCGCTCAACCACGGATACGCTCGGCGGTGGGAGAATTACCGACGCACACGCCAGGCGACTTCGCCGCTTCCGACCGAACGTTATCGATGGACTTATCACCAGGGAAGAAGGCAGCGTCGACGACATTGTCCTGGCACTGCTCGGGGCAAGGCAGCCGGCAACGCCTTCGGTAATATCGGAGCAGAGCGGGCTGCCTCCGGGGGAGGTCGGACCGTCTATAGAAGCGCTAATCGGACGGGGAGAGGTGGTTAGAATCGGGCCAGGGGAGAACGACGTGCTGTTTACACCATCCGGCTGGGATGGTATGGAGGAAAAAGCAGTGGCCCTGGTTCGGGACTACCATAATAGATATCCAACCCGCCCCGGCATCCCCCGTGTGGAACTGGGTAAAAAGCTTGCGCTGCAGGTACACTCCCAGGCCATCCTGGGGAAGCTGATCGAACAGGGTGCAGTGGTGGAGGAAGGGCTGAATATACGCCTCTCAGGGCACCAGGCACAGCTGACTCCGGCACAACAGGGCAGGGTGGATGTGTTTCTGAAGTCACTCAGTGAGAACCCCTACACGCCCCCCGGCGACCTGGTACCGGAGCCTGACGTTTTAAATCTCCTCATTGAAAAGCAGGAAGTGGTAAAGGTAGCTGAAGGTGTGGTCTTCTCCACGGATACCTACAATGATATGGTGGCAAAGGTAACCGCTCATATCATGGCACAGGACAAAGTGACCCTGGCCGAAGTACGCGATATGTTCCGGACCAGTCGCAAGTATGCCCAGGCCCTCCTGGAATACCTGGATAGCAAAAGGGTTACTCGCCGCGTCGGTGACGAAAGGGTGCTGTACTAATATTCCACCGACAATATACGAGGTGCAGGGCGGGACTTACTTGCTTTGCTCGTCCAGGTACGCGGCGACATCGATAAACATGAAGGGTTCGCCCTTGGTGAAGGTCATGCCCTCGCCGATGGTTATGGTGCGATTTTTGACTTTCAGTGGTGCGGCCTTGATGCTGGTCCAGGTGCCGTCGGAGTTCTTCTTGAATCTGTCGACTATTGACTGCTCCTGCTCTGTCATGGTGACCCTCCCTTATCATCTCCGCAAGTCTGATTAAGATTGTTTAATTCTCAGGTCTCAGAGAGCAGAAGTTTATCATCTCGCGTGGGTGGTGTCAAGTATTCGAATTGCCCCCTAATCCATCGATTCTTTTGGGAAGACCTTACCTGTCATTGCGAGGAGCCGCAGACGACGAAGCAATCTCCACGGGATTGCCGCAATCCCACCCTCACCTGTCATTCTGAGCGTACCTGCTGGCAAAGCCAGCAGGCCACAGCCGAAGAATCTGGGGTGTTATG
>DATKWT010000030.1 GCA_035529395.1 Dehalococcoidales bacterium
AAGTCTGGCTCCGGGCTAGCACACTGAGGGCACACAGAGGCAACCAGGCAAATAAGATCGGAGAAGTATGTTCATTTTTCAGGTGGAGAGCTACTTCCGGGTTGTTTAACGGGTGTTTTGGGCCGCCGAACTGGACTTCCGGGGTGCTTTAGGTTATCTGAGGGGTTTTAATCATGTTGACAATCAAATGGGAGGGGTATATCATCTGTGTCGAAGACAAAAATATTCGAGGTCGGCTCACTTAGAGTTGATATGGGAAATCCCGGCTAAAGGTTTCCTAAAACTTCCGCAGTAAAATAGGTGTGTCTATATCCGTCTGAATGCTGTTGCTTTCCACACCTGCCACTTTTCTTTTCTAACCATGAATCACCGTGATACGATGAATCCTGACTCAGTAAGTGGTAGAATCAGTTGGGCAGGTCATAATTGCATCCCGGATATGCCGAACAGTCGCATACTACTGATTTCGATTTTTGAAATACGACTCAGGAGGAAACCGGATGACACAACCAGATAAATCATACCCCAGAGAGATAGTGACTACGGAAAAAGCTACTGAAGATGCAGAAGGAAAACAGGTCGTCACAGTTGTTAACAACGAATATGAGGAAAAAGCAGTAGAAGCGGCTATGGCTTACATGGATGCATTCAATGAGGGTGACGTCGCAAAAACGGGCACCTGTATAAATTATCCTCATGCCCGTGTAGGAGCAAACGGTAAATTAAGAGTAAGCGAAAACGCCGGTGATGCAATGCCGCCGAATTTCTTTGAAGAGTTCAGGAAGCGCGATGAATGGAATCACAGTTGCTGGGATTCCCGGGAAGTTATCCAGAGTATTGAGAATAAGGTACATCTTATGGTGACATTTTCGCGGTACAGGATTGATGGCACCAGGATTGGTACATTCCCTTCCATCTGGGTGATGACCAAGCAGGATAACCACTGGGGAATCAAGATGCGCTCCAGTTTTGCTTTCTAAGACGTGAACAGGCAGCTACCAGTTGAGGTACACTCTATCGTGACTGCGGTCACAAATTCCAGTCTTCTGTGCAGCAGGTAACCTGGCGAGTTATAGTGTGATATTGGTGGGTCTGGACTAGCAGGATGATGAAAAAGGAGATTCCAAAGGGGCGAAGCCCTTTTGACGGGGGTCTGGGGGTGTCCCCCAGATACAATCTTTTCCCCCTTCCTGGCTAGGAAGGGGGTCAGGGGGATGGTCGAAAGGGTTTTTCAGCACCCTGCTAGGGAATAACTTCCATACCCTCCCAGGCATCGAGTTCTTCGCGAGCCGGGTCAATCTCCATTCGGCACGGGACATCGATGAGCATGGTTGCGCGGTTATCAATGGTGTAAGGTTGCCATTCCGGAATCCCCGCGTGGCTGGGGTCTCCACTGCGCGCAAAGGCTATCCACGCCTCGCTCATCGCTGCGGCCAACTCGGCTTTATCAGGTCGCTCGCCGGTGACCAGCGCACTATCAGGATTGTCGAACACAAATGGAATTTCAAGGGCGTGGCACGCCTTGAAAAGGTATCCTTTGTAGTCGGACTCCCAGGTGAACAGGTACATGTAAACCGGAGCGTCGCCACCCGCCAGCTTGCGTTCCGCGAGTTCAATACACCCCAGTCGCCGGTCTTCACTGGTGATTCCGATATACAGGTCCCAGGGAGTGGCATCGGGCCGTGTCTTCTTGTAGACGTCGATTATGCTATCCAGCCTGTCGCCGAGCCTTCGTGCCAGTCGTTCCCGAAGCTCTGACTCTTCAAGCCTGCGGCGTCGCGGGTCACCGGCTACGAAGAGTGCCGATTCGTCCCGATTGGTGCCTATTATGAGCGGTACGTCCGCCGCCGTTGGTGCCGCCACGGGGTCGAATGGATGGGCCGGAAGGTAATAACCGTCCACCACCGGTGATAACAGCATCAAGATTCCGCCACTCATGATGCCAACGCTCAGTTGTTGAGACGATAGCGTGCTCACCACATCCAGCAGCTGCTGTGCGGGAAGCCTCTGGAGCTTCTCGATTTCATTGTTCCTGATATTCAGCTCCGATAGTAGACGTTCCGTGAACTCGGTAGCGTCCCCGGGTTCTTTGCCCCGTAATCCCGGGCTGCTCTGGACAATGGCCCGATGGAACAGGCCCTTCGCCGAGGGCATAGCCATCACCACGCTGACTTTCCTGCCACCACCGGACTCGCCAAAGATTGTCACGTTACCCGGGTCGCCGCCAAACGTTCCGATATTATCACGGACCCACTCCAGGGCCAGCACTATGTCCAGCATACCGGCCATTCCCGAACCGGCATACGCCTCACCGGCGATATCCGCCAGGTGCAGGAATCCGAAGACGTTCAGCCGGTGATTGATAGTAACCACCACCACGTCGCCACGTCTGGCGAGTGCGGCACCGTCGGACATTACACTTGAACCGGAACCGAATGAGTAGCCACCACCATGCAGCCACACCATGACCGGACGTTTCCCGTCATCGTCGACGGCCCGTGTCCACACATTCAGTACCAGGCAGTCTTCTTCCTGTGGCAGGTTTTGAAGACGTCCCAGGATAGGTGTCCCGGGCTGAACTCCGCCGATTCGCATTTCCATTTGCGGGCAGGTTGGCCCGAATTCAGTGGCATCGCGGACACCCGTCCATGGCTCAGCTGGCACAGGCGGCAGGAAACGCCTGCTGCCACCGGTTGGCGCTCCGTAGGGGATGCCCTTGAAGATCAGGACATCCCTGTCTATCATGCCACGGACTTTGCCTGCGGTGGTTTCAACTATCGTTTCCGTCATGATGTATGCTCCCTGTAGTTTATTGGTTAACTCCGTTAATACTCACGACTACCGACGCAGTTCGATACCCTCCCAGGCATCGAGTTCTTCGCGGAACGGGTCGACCTCTACCCGGCACGGGACATCGAAGAGCATCGTTGCACGGCTGTCAGTGGTGTAGGGTTTCCATTTCGGAATCCCCGCGTGGCTGGGGTCTCCACTGTGGGCGAAAGCTATCCACGCCTCGCTCACCGCTGCGGCTAGCTCGTACTTGTCGGGACGGTCGCCGGTCATGCCCACATCATCCGTGATGTCGAACACGAACGGGATTTCAAGGCCATGGCCCGCCTTGAACAGGCCCCCGAGGAAGTTGGATTCCCAGGTGAACAGGTACATGAATACCGGAGCTGTGCCACCTGCTGCCTTGCGTTCCGCGAGTTGGATGGACCGCAGTCGGGCTCCTTCACTGGCAATCCCGATTAACAGGTCCCAGGGCGTGGCATCGGGCCGTGTCTTCTTGTAGACACCAATCACGCTGTCCAGCCTGTCGCCGAGCAAAGGTTCCAGTCGCTTCCGCAGCTCCGGCTCTTCGAGTCTGCGGCGCCGGGGGTCTGCAGCCAGGAAGGTTGCATTCTCGTCACGGTTTGTACCGACGATGAGCGGCACATCCGCCGCTGTCGGTGCCGCCACGGGGTCGAAGGGGTGAGTGGGGTAGTACTTGCCGTCCACTACCGGGGCAAGCCGCATGATGGCTCCGGTCGGCCCACCAATCATGCCGGCGCGGGGTCGCTCCGGCAGCGTGCCTACGGCATCCAGTAGCTGCTGAGCCGGTACCTGCTGGAGCTTGTCAATCTGGTCTGCCTTTATACCCAGCTTCGCCAGCAGGCGTTCGGTCAGGTCGGTGGCATCGCTGGCCTCTACCCCCCGGAGTCCCGCGCCGCTCTGAATGGCAGCACGATGAAACATGCCCTTCGCCGAGGGCAGGGCCAGCATCGTACTGACCTTAGCGCCGCCACCGGACTCACCGAAAATCATCACTCTACCGGGGTCGCCGCCGAACATCTCAATGTTGTCACGGACCCATTCAAGGGCCAGTACTGCATCCAGCATCCCGGCCACACCCGAGCCGGCATATTCCTCACCGGCGATATCTGCCAGGTGCAGGTAGCCAAAGACATTGAGCCGGTGGTTGATTGTGACCACGACCACATTGCCGCGTCTGGCGAGATTGGCACCGTTGTACTGCGTCTCTGAGCCAGCACCCTGGGCGAAGCCGCGGCCGTGTAGCCACACCATGACGGGGCGTTTTCCACCGTCCTTCACAGCCGGCGTCCACACGTTCAATACCAGGCAGTTCTCACTCTGAGGAAGCAGTCTGGTATGCCCTTCGGTACGGGCAATGGCATAGGGTCGGAACTCATCTACCAGAGACCCTGTCTGTGGACAGATCGGCCCGAAGTCGCCGGCGTATCGTATCCCCGCCCACGGCTCAACCGGTAATGGGAGCAGGAAGCGGCGCTTGCCGCCGGTGGGCGCGCCGTACGGGACACCCTTGAAGGTGCAGACTTCTCGCTCCATCGTGCCGCAGATGTTCCCTGCGGTGGTTTCGGCCATTACTTCCTTCATCATTTGCTCCTTTCCATCAGCATGTGATTATATTGGATACCGCTGCAATTGTCTGCCTTCTACTCATCCTTTGTCAAGATATTGTACTCATCCGGTACAGTCGATGCTGCTTCCCACACAAGAAGAGAACTTTACCTGCCTGCAGTATTGCGTGCGTGTCATCTCACTGTCATAATGGTCTAGTAAACATAGCAGCGGCGCGTCACCCTGAGATTACCTGCTGGATTAGCCGGCAGGCCGAAGCCGAAGGATCTCACCCTATTGACATGTCATTCTTGAGCCGGGGCTCCGAGCGGAGCGAGGAGACACAGAATCTAAATGTTGCACGGATTTGAGGAAAGGGCGACAGGTTCACACTAGCTTCGACACTGCTGCCGTTCGTGCAACCAGGAGAGCAAGCACAAAATAGTACTGTGGGAGGGATAGGTGTTAGAGGTAAAAGACTTATGTGCCAGGCGAGGCGACTTCTTCCTGAAGGATATCTCTTTCGATGTTCAGGATGGGGAGTACTTCATCCTTCTGGGACCTACCGGTGCCGGTAAGACTGTGCTTCTGGAGTCCATCGCCGGGCTACAGGGAGTTCGTAGCGGGGAAGTATGGATTGATGGCAAGAATGTGACTTCCCTCAGTATACAGGAGAGGAGAATCGGATTTGCCTTTCAGAAGTATATCCTCCACAGGCATCTGCCGGTCCGTGACAATATATCCTTTGGGTTGATGTGGCGATACAAGAAACAACGAGAGGTTGATGAGGCTGTCGACCGTGTGATTGAACTCCTCGGCCTTCAGGACCTTCTCAACAAGAGACCCTGGGCTCTGAGTGGCGGTGAGAGCCAGAAAATATGCCTGGCCAGGGCCATTGCGGTGAAACCTGACCTTCTTATCCTCGATGAGCCCCTGGGTTCAGTTGACACTGAATCAAGAGAGGTCACTGAGAGAGAACTGAAGGAATCACATAACCAGCTTAGACTGACAACAATCCATGTCACTCATGATTTTGAAGAGGCGATTGCCCTGGGCGACCGCATAGCAGTAATGATTGACGGCAGCATAGTCCAGATAGGGACCCCGGACCAGGTATTCCGTCATCCGAACTCGGAGGCGGTGGCTCGATTCCTGATGACAAGAAACGTCTTTGCAGGAGAAGTGCAGGATGACGCCGGTGGACAGAGTGTTTTTTGTGTCGATGGCAAGAAGATGGACGTAGCTACGCCTCTGCGGGGCAAACGACATGCCTCTATCCGGTCGGAGGATATCTTGATGTCAAAGGAGCCGCTTGATTCTGATGCCGTGAATAGCTTGCAGGGCACTGTCACCCATATATCCGACCGCGGCTCAATGGCTTACGTGTGGGTGGACGTGCCGCCGGAATTTGTCTGTCTCGTGCTTCACCCTTCGTTTGAGGCGATGTGTCTGGAAGAGGGACAGAAGGTATATATAACATTCAAGGCGTCAGCGGTGAACATCTTCTAAAGAGGCCGGGTATTCTCACCGGCCCAGCCTCTTTGTTGTCAGTTTTGCGGAATGTAATGTTTCACAGAATCCGAAGCCCGGAATCTTATCCGGACTGGTTCACAGTGGTTCGCCAAGCCTCTCCTCAAATTCCCTCAGGCTGAAAGAGTATTCCTGCGTGCCATGGTGCTCGATGGCGAAAGATGCACACACGCTTCCCATTCTTGCACTCTGTTCCATATCCCTGCATTGTGTTAAACCCTTAATCAGTCCTGCCCTGTAGGCGTCACCGGC
>DATKWT010000031.1 GCA_035529395.1 Dehalococcoidales bacterium
GTCCCGCGAGGGCAACGACCTCTGGAACGAGATGAAGGAGTCCGGCGTCATCGACAAGACGGTGATGGTCTTCGGCCAGATGAACGAGCCGCCGGCGGTGCGCCTGCGGATAGGGTTGACCGGACTGACTATGGCCGAGTATTTTCGTGATGTCGAGGGCCAGGATGTGCTGCTCTTTATCGATAACATCTACCGCTATACCCTGGCGGGTATGGAGGTATCGGCGCTACTGGGGCGGATGCCTTCGGCGGTGGGCTATCAGCCGACCCTGGCTACCGAGATGGGTGAGTTGCAGGAGAGGATTACGTCTACCAATAAGGGTTCAATCACGTCCTTCCAGGCTATCTATGTGCCCGCCGACGACTATACCGACCCCGGCGTGGTGACCAGCTTTGGCCACCTGGACGGCGTTGTCGCCCTGGACAGGGCAATCTCGGAGCAGGGCCTGTTCCCGGCGGTGGACCCGCTGACATCGACCTCGCGGATTCTCGACCCGGAGATTGTGGGTGAGGAGCACTACCAGGTAGCCCGCGAGGTGCAGAGAGTGTTACAGCGTTACAAGGACCTTCAGGACGTGATTGCCATTCTCGGCATCGAGGAGCTCAGCGAGGAGGACAAGCTCATCGTGGCGCGGGCCCGTAAGATACAGCGGTTCCTGTCCCAGCCGATGTTCGTCGCCGAGGTCTTCACCGGCCGTGAGGGGAAGTACGTAGCTCGCGAGGAGACAGTCCGTGGCTTCAGGGAGATTCTGGACGGGAAGCATGACGCCCTGCCGGAGCAGGCCTTCTACATGACGGGCACGATAGATGATGTCGTCGCTGAAGCTGAGAGGTTACAGGGAGCCGACTAGTGGCTGGTATAAGACTTGATATTGTTACGGCGGAGCAACTGGTCTTCTCTGAAGACGTGGACCTGGTGGTAGCTCCGGGCATCGACGGGGAGATGGCAATCCTGCCGCACCATGCTCCCCTGATGACGATGCTGCAACCCGGTGAACTGCTGGTGCGTCAGGAAGGTAAGGAGTTCTCACTGGCGGTGACCGGGGGATTCCTTGAAGTGCGGCCGGACCGGGTTACGGTCCTGGCCGATGCAGCGGAAAGGGCCGAGGACATTGACGCCGCCAGGGCCGAGGAGGCGAAACAGCGGGCCCAGGAACGGCTGGCCGGCAGGCTGGATGAAGCGGACCATGTCCGCGTGGAAGCAGCGCTGCGCCGGTCGTTGATACGGCTCAGGGTGGCTGAGAAACGGCGGCGGAGAAGGGCGGGGCCCCAGTCGGCTCAATAGGGAAACGCCGCACCTGCTGGTGGATAAGCGCTTAACCACCGGAAACAGCTAGAGGTGTGTCCCGTTCGGCGGACCAGTTGTACCCGGAATTGCAGGTTTTCCACCGGAAAGCTATTCGATGGCGTACAGCTTACCGTCATAGGAACCGACGTATATAACACCATCTACGAGGGCAGGGGACGAGGTAATCTTGTCTCCTGTGGCAAAGTCCCAGAGCTTCAAGCCGTTGGTGGCGTCCACGGCGTAGAGACGACCATCCTCGCTACCGATATAGAGGACGTTGTTCCCCAGCGCCGGTGAAGACCGCAGCAAGCCCCCGGCCACGAAGGTCCACTGTCGTTCACGTGTTTCGAGGTCGACCGCGTGCAGCCAGCTATCCAGGGCGGTGTAGATGGTGTCGTCCGTCACGATGGGAGAAGAAGTCGATGTGCGGCCTGTACCCAGGGGTAAGGTCCACATTATGCCTGATATTGGCGGCGGCATAGGTGCCAGGCGGAATGCGTAGAACTGCAGCCACCAGCCTCGCAGGTCACGCTCCCCGGGCCAGTTCCTGGCCTTGCCGTCGATGGCCCAGAGGTGAGTCCGGCTGTTGAAGTATACGATGCCATCCTTGACTGCCGGCGAGCACGGTACTTCTCGAGTCTTCACCCGAAGGCGGAACCTCCCGTTGTCTGCCTGCAATGCGTAGATGGAGCCGTCCATCGAGCCGACGTACACGATGCCGTTTTCCACCGCCGGCGACGATGCTACGAAGCTTCCGGTCTTGTATTCCCAGACCTTAATCCCGGTCTTGGCATCGAGGCAGTAGACGGAGTAGTTGTCTGAGCCAAAGATGACCGTGCCGTCAGCAACTGCTACGGAGGACTTTACGGGATACTGGGTGTGGAAACGCCAGAGCTCTTCACCGGTATCGGTGTCTATCGCATACAGGTTGCCGTCATTGGAGCCGACATATACGATACCATCGTAGACCGTAGGCGAGGAATCAATCCAGGTCTCCGCAGTGAACTCCCAGCGTTTCTCGCCCGTATCTGCGTCGACAGCATAGAGCTTGAAGTCACGGGAGCCGAAGTAGACAGTGCCATCCATTACGGTAGGAGACGAATGAACCTGGGCGCCCGTGGTGAATGACCATTTCAGGGTCCCCTGGGGCGCCGGGCTATCGGGGTTGATGCTGCCGGTACGACCGAGGTCATGCCGGAACATCGTCCATTCCCCGGGGGCTGGGCTGGAGTTGAGTTCGGGTGATGGAGGCAGGACTACGTCAGTGAAGCTGAATACTAAGAGGAATAAGGCGCCGGCCAGCATCAGGGGGGCCAGTACACTCACAGAGACGATTTTGAACAGCTTTCGGCGTCGACCCCACAGCCCATGCCGCTTCATAATCACAGTGAGCTGCCGAGTGTTTACCGGTTCAACCGAGTAGAGTGAGGCTCCCCAGCAATGCTGGCAGTGCGGGGTTCCCGCCGGGTTTGGCTGCCGGCATACCGGGCAAATAAGCCAGTATTCCGGTTGCTGCTCGGAGTTCTCAGGAGCGGAACCCATTATTCACCTCGGTTTATTATTGGTGGATGTGAGGAGACAACATCAGACTCTGGCTGCGTGATTACTGATGTTCTCATGCATAACCTTATCCCGAAAGTCCGGGGGGTGGTGCCCCTGAGTGGGCGTGGAGTTAAGAGACAGGCTTTCTAGAGAAATGCGGTTGGAGGCAGGCGGGGTACTTCCCTCGTCTCAGACAATCTCAAGGGTGGCTCTTGTGCCAGCCTTGGCGGCCTTCACCCTTATCAGGGTGCGCATGGCCTCGGCGATACGTCCTTGTTTACCTATGACCCTTCCCTTATCATCATCGGCAACCTGTAGTTTGAGTATGATGCCTTGCTCATCCTCTTCTTCGGTAACCTGGACATCGTCGGGTGCGTTGACAATTGACTTCGCGATGTACTCTACTAGATCTCTCATGCTTTCTCCTTGGCTGTCTTGAACTTGTCCATGATACCCGTTTTGGATAGCAGCCGACTAGCTGTGGCCGTTGGTTGAGCCCCTTGCCCAAGCCACTTGAGTGCTTCTTCTTCCTTGATGACCACTGTCTCGGGGTCGGTGAGGGGGTCGTAGTGTCCGATAATACTAAGGGATGCGCCGTCACGAGGCGCTCGGGAATCGACTACCACCAGCCGATAGCTTGGTTTTTTCTTGGCACCCATTCGTCTTAATCTTATTTTTAGCATGTCTGGACTATTATGCGGTATTGGTAACGGGTTGTCAATAGTGTCAGGCTGCCATTGCGGATATTCAGTATCTTCCAGGATAGCATGCTGACATTCGCCGAACGTAAGGTTACCGGCCTGAGGTCCGTCGTCCATCTGGAAATCACTTGACAACGACCCCTGAAAAGCGTCTTAATAAGGCTGCGTCGATTGATACGAGAAGAGTCTGTACTACAAAACCAAGGAGGGGAATCAATGTGGGATGCTTCGAAGTGTGACCTGTGCGGAGATTGCCTGGTAAAGTGCCTCTATGTCGATTATGACAGGGACAAGGCGGTCGCTAATATCAAGGCACTCATGGAAGGCGAAACCGCCGAAATCGTCAGTAAGTGCATCACCTGCTGCGCCTGTCAGGAATACTGCCCTACCGGGGCTGACCCGTTCAGCCTTATCATAAGTGCTGTGGAGAAGGCGGGAATCTTCCCCATGAGTGAGGAAGACCTGGTTACTGGCAGCTTCAACATTCCCAGCGAGGTGATACCCGGTGATGCGGATAAACCTGTCCTTTCAATCTGTACCATGGGACGATACCTCTCCGAAGAGACCCTGGCCAGCCAGCTATTTGAAGGTATGGGCATAATCAAGGGAGGGGACTACTACTGTCTTATCGGGTGGGAGCATTCCGGCAAGGAGAGTCCCATTGCGAGGTACGCACAGAGGTTCATCGACAACCTGGCAAGCGTACAGAAAGACATTGTTTTCCTCCACGATGACTGCTATGCCATGGTGCATGCCAAGAGCAGGGATTACGGCATCGACATTCCCTTCAACTACATGCATCTCTTCGAGTACCTGCGTAACTACCTTAGAGACCATCAAAGCAGCATAACCAGGTTGGGAAAGAAAATCGCCTACCAGCAGCCCTGCGCGTCCCGATACACACCGGAGAAGAATGTCTTTCTTGATGAAATCCTGGAGCTAATCGGCGTGGAACGGCCACCCCGGAAATACGAGCGGGAGACGGCCCTCTGCTGCACCGCCCCGATTATCCGCACCGATGTGGACAGGGCGGTCGAGTTCCAGGAGAAGAACGTCAGGGACGCAATCGACTGCGGAGCAGACGCCCTGCTAACCCTCTGCCCCGTGTGCGACCGCGTGATGCAGCGGCCAACGGGACAGTTTGGTCTGAAGAAAATCTACATCACCGACCTCTGTCGTATTGCCCTTGGGGAGCAGTCCTGGCCGGTTGTGGCCGGTTGAGGCCGGTTGAAGCAACCGGTTGAGAAACCAGTATCTGATATAAAGGCACAGTATCCGGCCCTTCCCAGTACAGGAATGGCTGGCTGCGGAGTTACATCAGGCTAGATGTCGCTCTCAATGGCTGCCTTACCGACCAGCGACAGGGCTTCGTCCTCGTCTTCGTGGCGGCCGCTGGTGCCGATGGCACCAACCACCACGTTGCCCGACCTTACACAGTTGCCACCGTGAATCGGAGTGAGCCTGTGGTCATCGTACCAGACCACGTCCTTGCCGGCCCCTTTGAACCATTGATTGATGTTGCGGGTATCATTACTGAAGCACGCCGCCGTATAGGCCTTGTTCTGGGCCATACGAGCCGTAAGGGCACTGGCGCCGTCCATCCTGGCAAAGCAAATCAGGTTTCCCCAGGCGTCCACCACAGCCACGGACATCGGCCTGGGGTCCTTCGCTGCCTCCTCAATCATGGCCTTGACCGCTTTCTCCGCCTCAGCCAGTCCCAGAGTCTTCTTTTCAATCATACTCCCTCTCCTTCTACCGTATAATACTCCGGTCTTCCTGTTCAGGGTATCGCCCTGCCGGAGCTATCCCGCTAATGTCAGGGCATCAGTCAAGGAGTTCCCTGGCTATCATTTCCCGATGGTAGTCGGCGTCTCCCAGCATGACCTCGGCCGCCTTGGCCCTCCGGTAGTAGAGCGGCAGGTCATGGTCTTCCATGAAGCCAACCCCACCATGTATCAGCATCCCCAGCTGTGTTGTCTGCGTGTAACACTCGCTGGCGAATGATTTGGCCATGGAAACTTCCGCAGCACAGGGGAGTCCTTCACTGATTCGCCAGGCAGCTTCGTAGGCCAGGGAGCGCGAAGCCTCGATAGATACGCTCATATTGGCGCAGTGGTGCTGTAACGCCTGCATGCTGCCGATGGGCCGCCCGAACTGGACTCTCTGTTTGGCATACTCCACCGTCATATCCAGTACCTGCTGAGCTCCACCATTCATATCGACACACAGGGCTACTGTCGCTCTCTGCAAGGCTCTTTCAACATCCCGCCAGCCGTTATCCGGCTCACCGAGGACACTGTCCCTGGATACCACCACGTCTTCAAACACCACTTCACACTGGTTGTCCCGGGCAAGGGTTTTCAGGGGTGTGCAGGTGACCCCGGGAGTCCTGGTATTCACGATGAATACAGTCAGCCCCTCACCCGGTCTCGCTCCCTCTGCCGTCCGGGCAACACACAGCACGTGGTCGGCCACATGCGCATAGGGTACAAACAGCTTGGTACCATTGATGATGTAGCCACCCTGCCGGGGAGTAGCTGTGACGGCAATTGAAGCGGGGTCGTATTCGACGTCGGGCTCACTCAGGGCCAGGGTCAGTAAAATCTCGCCGTTGGCCACTCCGGGCAGGAACTCTTCCCGTTGCTGTTCGCTTCCCACATCAAGTACGTACAGTCCACCCAGTACCACGGTGGCAAAGAACGGACCCGGCAGTAAGGCCCGCCCCATCTCTTCGATGAGGACCGCCAGGTCCAGAAAGCTGCCCTCGCTACCACCATAGCGTGAGGGGAAGACAAGTCCCGGCCAGCCAAGTCCCGCCATCTTCTTCCAGAGCTCGGGCGAATACCCCTTTTCGTCCCCGGCCATTTCCCTGACCATTGACATGGGGCATTCTTTTTCAATGAAATCGCGAGCTGCCTTTCTCAGCATCTCCTGTTCTTCAGTAAAACCAAAATCCATTTTGCCCCTCCGCGATAATGTGGTTACCAGGCTTCCGGCAGTCCCAGTCCATGTGTGGCGATAATGCTCTTCACGTAAGAAGGGCCGGCCCGCTGCACTAGCTGGAGGGCGGCCTGCCGGTACAGGGCCTCCATAATGCCTCTGAGAGGCGCATACTTCTGGCGCGAACCTAGCTGTCCACCCAGGCCTAAAATCTGCATGGCACTATTAACAAACTTAACCCACGCCTCCACATGAAATACCCTGGCTATGGATGCGATATCAAAGATGTCGACTCCTTCAGTCTCCATCCGGGCCATGCGGTACATCAGCGAACGGACCGCCGTCATGTCTGTCGCCATCCTGGCCAGCTTCTGGCGGACGGCGGGACTCTGGCCCAGGGGGTGTCCGTCCCTGGTGGTCTCTCTTACATATTGAAGAAGGTTATCAAATACCCGTCGCATCATTCCTGTTTCGGCACCCTGCTCTTTATTCCAGTAGAAGGGTTTGTTCTCCTGGTAGTACTCCCAGCCCCGGTTCTCTTCACCCAGCAGGTTTCCAGCGGGCACAATTACGTTGTCCAGAAAGACCTGGGGCGTGGTCTGTCCACTCATGGCTGATTGGGGCATAACGGTCACCCCCGGGCTGGTATTGTCAATGACGAACAGGCTGATACCGCGCTCAGGAGGGACATCAGGGTCGGTCCTGGCCATCAGCAGCGTGTAACGGTACGTCTGGGCATCGTGAATCCACATCTTCTGGCCGTTGATGATGTAGTT
>DATKWT010000032.1 GCA_035529395.1 Dehalococcoidales bacterium
ACCCTACACCGGCCGAAGTATTCACCTCAACCCCGGTAGAAGACACCAGCACAGGTATGGTAGAATCCTTAACCCCGGAGCCCTTGAGGATTGCGGTACCCAATCCTAATCTGGCGCCTATCCTGTCCTAAGGATGGGGGCCAGTTCACCTGGGTAAATTGCTAACCGGGATAACATTTCAGCATGGAGTCAGGCATCTTACTTATTTACTATTACGACAACATCGTCCACATGTAGAACAGAATTCTCTGGCAATTCAAAACCGATAGTGCCCTTTGGCAGAGGTTCATCGTCTGTGTAGGATAACAATAGAATTCTGTCAATATAGATTTTAATGTTATTTTCCCTGACTTCTATCTTAAGGTCCATCCATTGGTTTTGCTGAAGACTCACTCCGCTCTGTGCAAGAAAACGCCTATCTGGAGGCTCTTTGTAGAGTATTGGTTCTTCCGGTACGATATTGAGTAAATACCTGGTCCCCTGTGCTGGTGTAAACCTGAAGCTCACATTTGCCGACTGACTATATTTGATTCTGGCCTCAAGTCTATAGTCCGTCCATTCTTGTGAACCGGTATCAGCAGAACAGGGTCCTATTCCCTGCAAGATGTAATTGCCATCTTCCTGGATAACGGACCAGCCTCCCTCAAGATTCCATCCGACCGTATCACCATCTTCAAAATCGTCAATAAACAGGATTATCTTATATACTGCCTCCAATTCGGCTCCCGCTGCAGCCAGCTCATTTTGCAGGGATGAGACATGGCTCTGAGCATCCACGGTTTGGTTTTGCGCCGCAATCAGCGCGCTCTGCACCGCAGCAAGGTCACTCTCCACCTTAGATAGCTCGCTCTTTGCCCACGATAAATCGTTCTCTGCCTTCGAGAGGTCACTCTCCAGGGTCGTTATCTGGCTCTCTGCCTTTTTTGAGAGGTCACTTTGCAGGGACGCCACCTCAGCCTGCAACGATTCTGTCTTAGTCAGGGCGGTATTGCGCTCAGCTAGTACAACATCATACTCTTCCTGGGGTATGCCACAGCTTACCACCAGCAAAGATACTAGCAACACCATTGCGCCAAGTAGAAATTGCTTCCTTCTCATTTCGCACCTCTCTAACTGGGATTTCTCACCTCGATTCACAATGAAGCATCCTGATACTCATTGCTGTTGCCACTAATAGTATATCCATGGTACCTGGCCGTCAATCTCCTTCCCCTGGTGCATTGTAATACAAATCTGGCAACTAGGCATACTAAAACCCCTGGCATGTATTGGTGCTCCTGAACTGCGACGGGTAGGGCTTGGTAACTACTTCCGCTTCTACAACACCGAGCGTCCGCAGAGCGTCACCTATCGTGACTGCCATATCGACCGCACTCTGGCAGACCGCCGGTCAGCAGGTGTCAATCCATCCGAAGTACCCGGTTACCCGGGCGTGCGGAATGTCGATACGACAATTGAGAAGAGCGTGGTGGCGGGGAAGTAGCCGACGGAACCGTATGCCAGGTCAAGCCGGGATTCTTCGACCACGCTGATCGCCTGTCGTAGCTTGTGCCGCTCTGTCGTGGAAGCGAGCGCACATGTTCGGCCTGTGGCTCTGCCTCTTTGAGGAGGGTGCGCCGCTCAGTCGTGTAGCTCTTTACTGCGGCGGCGTCTACCCGTTCGCCTCCCCTTGGCGGCCATTTCGGCCTTCACCTGGACCCCGGTCTTCGTCAACTCGTTCTGGCGGCCTCTTTACCGGCTGCCTCAGGACCCCGTTACCAAAGACGGGACGTCTCTCGAGGCCTCTTCTATCTCGCGAAGCTGGGATTCTACCAGTCTCTGTCTCTTCTTCCTCGCGGAGATAATCTTGGCGGTCTGTGAGTAATACTGTCGAACCTTGTCCACCACCCTCAGTTCGGACAGGATGACGGACACGCTTAGCGTCGCCTTGTCCCTGGGGTAGTCACCATTCCTCATGACGGCCTCCGGAGCGAGGATCTTAAGGTACTCGCCGATCTCTCCGATCGAGCTCAGGTTGATCTCCTTGCCCGGGCCGGAGACGAGGTACAATCCTCTCGAGGCTTCCGCCGGGTCGCACTTGAACGACAGCTCGCTAAGGGCAGCGTCCATGGCCTCGATGCCGCGGTAGATTTCGGAACTCTTCCTGCGGAAGTTGTCTGAATTCTGGAAGGGGATCCGCAACGACGGTAGCTGGGCTTGCCCGTGGCCAATCACTGTCCAGCCCGCTATGCTCTGGATGATGTCTCCGGCATCGAGGAGCCTCGCGCCCACATACTTCGCTTTCTTCTCCTCACCGGCGCAGAGGATGTTGTAGAAGGGCTCAGCAATCGTCTCGTTGATTCCGGCGAAGTTGTGCTTCAGGGGGGAGTTCTTCTTCACGTATCTCTGGTTGTCGACCAGGAATACCGCGTCAGCGACGGAATCCGCGGACTTCAGGCACGTCGCCGTGTTATAGACTGTCCGCTCCTCGGTATGCTCTTCATGCTCGAATGGAAGGACAATAAGGTTGTAGATGGGCTTGTCAATGTAGCGGTCTTTGAGGACCTTCGTCATCGTGCCTATCGAACCGGAGCCGGTACCGCCAGCGGCACTGGCACAGAGCAAGAACGCATCCGACTCGAAGAAACTCGGAGTGGACCTGATGGCATCGATGACCTTGTCGGCATCTTCCTTCATCATGTCGGCGGCGAGTTCGTTGATCTTGCCGACACCGTGCCCCCCGGACTTCCTCCCGCCGATCAGAATCCTGTGTTTGTAGTCTGCCTTGATGTGCGTCAGCCCGGTCAGGTCAGCGACGTCGGTATTCACTGCGAACGCCCCGGTGACGATTTCGATCCCGCGCCGAGCCCTTGCTCGCTTGTTTATCCGGGCGAAGCTGTCGGCGATATTAGACCCACATTGCCCCAAGCCAATTACCAGTAGTTTCATTTGTGACCTCCTCCTTTATTACAGTCCCTTTGATACAGCACGATATCCCTTCACCATTGCTATCGCCCGGTCTGCGGTGTGCCTCATGGCAGTGTCCCGGCTAATCTGACCCTGCCTCAGCTTTCTTTTCTCCTTGAAAGACGCCCCAGGCCTGTTCGCGGCTTTCAATGCACTTCTGCCAGGCCCGTGCCACCGAGTTCCTTTGGTCTCTCTGCGCTTCCTGCACGCCCCGCTGGAAGGCTTCCTCGGCTCTTGCCTGTGCCGTCCTTGAAGCCTCCTCGGCCTCCTGTTTGGCCTGCTCTCGGGTACTCACAGCCTGTGCCAGGGCCTTCTCATAGGCGTCATTTGCCCGCTTCTCGGCATCCTTGAAGAGCTTCTCCATCTGATGTTCGTGCTTCTTGTAGCCCCTGGCGACTTCATGCTGGGCTTGCCGGTACAACTGGTAGGCATTCTCAGCCTGACTGAGAAGCTCGGTAAGATGATCCCCGGCCTGTTGATAATCCTTGGTCGGCTGCTCTGGAAGATCCACGATCGACTCCAGGACCTTGGCTCTGGGTCGGCTGGTGGCTTTCTCGGCCTGTTGCACTTGAACCATTTTGATACATCCCCCTACTGTGTTTTTATATGCGGCTCTGTCTGATCCGGAACCGGGCTTATCCCGGTCTACCCACGACTATGAACCATGAGCATTATGCTGGCCCCGGGGTCGGGGAAACTGTACCAATCGGCCCAATATGCTGACCCATATGGGTACGAATGAGCGGTCGTCAGGTGTGATGGATGTAAGGACGAGCTAGTCTGTAATGTCATTCGTATGACCTCCGTCAGGTTTCCCAGGTACTCCACGGATCTAACTTCCGGTGATTCGGCACTCGCCGTGCCTCATTGCCTGTGAATCCGGTTCAACTATCATCCAGTACTGGTGGGATCCGGGTGTGCCGAACCGTGCCTTAGCAGTCAATGGTGGCCGGGCGAAGAACCATAGAGACACTGAAACTGTCGCGGCGGGTGACTCCGACCGGCAGCGTGAAAAGCAGGCTCTCGATCTCCGCAAAGGCGGCCCCAAGCCTGCTGTGCAGCGAAGCTATCCCGTCAAACAGGAGATTGACCGTCCGTATTACCGGCACGCGGCGCACTTCTGATATGTTGTAGAGAAAGGTGGCAGCTACGAAGTAGCGCAATACTCCCGAGAGGAGGAAAAGCGTAATCAGCCGATTACCAAACAGGTCGGGAAGGATCGGCGCCAGAAGACCGCCCAGCACTGCCCCTATGCTTATGGCGAGGCCTGTCAACATGGTGTAGATGGCGATGAAATGCGTCCGGGTCTGCGGGGTCGCTGCGTCATAGATGAAGTTGCTGCTCGACAGGATGAACCCGGACCACGCAAACCCCGACAGCAGCTGAACCGGAATCAGGACGTACAACCGGGTGCTTATGGTCCAGAGTATTGGTATAAGGGGAATGAGAAGCGACGTGATTCTGAGAATCCTGACATTGCCAGCCCTATCGGCACGTCTTCCCCAGAACGTAAATGACATCAGAGAGGCCACCGAGGTTACCGAGTTGATCGCCACGAAGGTCAGATAGTCGAACCCAAGGTCGCGCAGCATGTATACGGCCATGAAAGGGCTGCCCAGGGAGGTAGCAAGATTCATCAGAGACGCGAAGATTACGAATCTGCCCAGGTTAGACTCCTTCAGATTCACCAGAAGCCCGAGCAGGTTGACCTTTTCGTCAGCGGTGCTGCACGGCCTCGGCTCATGCATACGCTTCAGGAAGTACCAGGAGGCCAGCCGGAAGAGGGCGGCACCGCCGAAGATGATGGAGAACCCGATGAATGCGTTGCCGGCACAGAACTGCAGCACGGCTCCACCCACAAAGAAGCTGATCAGGACGACGATGCCACAGATTCTGCCCCGGGAGCCGAAGAACTTGCCCCTGATCCCTTCCGGGACCAGGTCTGCCATTATGCTCCCCCATGCTGGGATTCCAAGTGAGCCTGCCACGGCGCTCAACGTCAGCAACCCGATCAACCACCATACCTGATGGCTTGCGAAGAGGTACGGGATGAGGAGGATCGGTAGCCAGATGGCCGCGTGGCAGAAGGCGGCCGGAAGAATCAGGCGTTTGCGGCTGCCCGCCCTGACCACCAGGGCGGGAGCTGCCATCTGGGACAGGGCCATGGTAAGGCTGGGAACACTGGCCAGCAGTCCGATCTGCGCGGTAGTAGCTTGGAGGGGCAGGGCGAACGGCACGACGTAGTTGCGGGTCAGTCCCAGCATAGCCGAATGAGAAGCACCATCCAGGATACTGTTCCTCAGAGTCCGTTCTATGACGTTGTTGTGTGGACTGGTGGTTCTCATTCCCTGTACCGTTGGCCACCTCTCCCCTATCAGGCTCTTGCTGCCGCTACATTCAGGCTAGCATAACCCGCCAGTCTTTCAATGAGTCATTGGTCACTTCCGGCAGGGGTACGAAAGTTCTGTGCCTTTGGTCACCTGCTACCGGTGATTTTATTGCCTGCTGGACTGGGTTCCCGGCATTGTCGCCGGCGGCGTAGTCCCGGTCACTGGAGACTCACGCCAGAAGGAGACACCCACAACCCCCCGGACCTACGGGGTAGGCCAGAGCGTCTCGGGGGTGGGATCAACGACAGGAGGGCTGGCCACCGGCGAATAGGTGGCCAGCCCTCCTCATAATCTGGTTTCCCGGAGTATAGGTCTTAGCTCTTACCGATTCTGAACATCCTGGTGCCGCACTTCGGGCAGACGCCCTGAGTTGCCGGTTTCCTCACCGATGTTTGTCACATCCACCGATACCTGACTGCTATTGCCAGTAATCATTTAGTCCGGTGAAATCACCAGATTGGCCAACTGAAACTCTGCGGGCTTCGACGGCTCCTTCACTACCAGGGTTGCAGCCAGTCCGTTAACATCGATGGCAAAACTGCCTGCCTTCTCCCTCGTGACGCCGAAAGTAGCCTGCCTGGTGTCACCCGGACCGATAGCTACCTGCTGCTCTTCAGCCTCGGTACTATCGAGTTTCAATATGACTGTGTAGCTGCCTTCTGCACCTCCGGTGTTGGTGACATCGACTGAGACCGCGGAACGCTGGTCGGTCCCTACCTCTTGAGGAGTGAGGGTGAGATTGGAGATGCTAAACATCGCAGGCTTGGTGCATCCTGGGGCGGCTGCCGTGAGCAGACTCAGCACCACCCACACCACGATGAGCTTTCGCACTACTGTGCAACTCCGCTGTATCGGAGGAGTCGGGCAGGTAGGCTGAGTGTAGCCTTTGCGCCTCGATATATCAATCCGGGCAACACCACCATGATCTACCCGATATTTCCCATTTCAACTCACAACGAGGCATCCCGGTTCTCATTGCTCTTGTCCGGAATAGTACATCCACGGCACCTGGCGGTCAATCTCCTGCAGGACTGACAGTCCTCTGGGCAGTTGGTGTCAACACAGCCCGGAGTCTGACATCTTGTTTCGGTCGATTCTCAGGGGTAGGTCGGTTCACCCCCAGGTCGTCTATTCTCTATCGCTGAAAATGGCCGCGAGCAGGAAGCCTGCGGGCACAACCGCAATGACTATCGCCCTTATCCAGATGGCACTGACAAACTGCACTACCAGTAGCACGACGATTACTTCAAGTACTATCGCCACCACTATCGCTATCAAGAAATTCCGAACATCTTCCATGTGACCTGCCCAAGACCATACTATTTCCTGAATTGGAGTCCGCAGCTGCGATGGTTAGTCCATGTGTCTGGAGGTAATTGTAGTTCTGTCCGATTCCTGTGTCAACGACCAACAGCGCAGGGCCGCCGGTCCGCTGTCCAGTCGACGTTAACATAGGCATGAGTATCCGGGAAGGTGTGAGAGGCAAACTGGCTCGGACGGCGTCCTGGATCAAGCGTAACTGGACGGCGGTTATCTCCATCCCCATCAACTTGCCGGGTGCATTTCAACAGAGGAGGGTCGGAAAAAGAAATGGAGGCGACGGGCGGATTCGAACCGCCGAATAGAGGTTTTGCAGACCCCCGCCTTAACCACTTGGCTACGTCGCCCCACCGACCGCCGAACGGTCGACTCAACCTATATTGTAGCGTCCCGTGTTACCTGACGCAAGCCGACACCGCTATGCCCCGGCCACAAGACCGGTAAGCCTCTTCTCTATGATTTCACGTGCACCCGTGATTATACCGTCGATGACTTCCTTCACCGTGGGTATGTCATGGATGAGGCCCACCACCTGCCCGCACTCGACCAGGCCCGCTTCAAGCTCGCCGTCGAAGTAGGCCCTGGTCGAGTTCTGCCCACTGGTAACGGTCAGGAGTTCCTCCAGCGTGGCGCCGCGACTCTCCATTTCCTGGACCTTGAGCGCCGGTCCATTCCTTAGATTTCGCGACGGTGCGCGGATGGAGCGCTGGGTAATCAGGGTATCCGTCTCCCTGGAGTTGAGCAGCCATTCCTTGTATTTAGGGTGGGCCGGGCATTCCCTGGTGGCCATGAAACGCGTCCCCATCAGGACACCATCGGCACCGAGGGCCAGGGCAGAGACAAAGCCCCCGGCATCGGCGAAGCCCCCGCCGGCAATGACCGGTATCTTCACCGCCGCCACCGTGGCCGGGACCAGCACCAGGGAACCGGTGTCATCCGGCCCGGGGTGGCCGCCGCACTCGTAGCCGATTATGGAGACGGCATCGCAACCGACCAGCTCCGCCGTCTCGGCAAACCTTACGCCGCCGGGTGCCTTGTGGATGACTATCACGTTGCCCTGCTTGAACTGCTTCATGTAGGGCTCAGGGCTGCGCCCCGAGGTCTCCACAATCCGCACTCCCTCTTCAATGACCACGTCGATGTACTCCTCGGTATTTACCGGCCGTGCCGCCGGAGACAGGTTGATGTTCACCCCGAAGGGTTTATCCGTCAGGCTTTTCGTCCTGCGCAGCTCATCCCGCAGCCCCTCCTTTGTCGCGTGGTCCGCCGAGGTGATTATGCCCAGACCGCCGGCATTGGAGACCGCGGCAACCAGCTCCGCTCGTGAGAGGTGGACCATTCCCCCCTGCACTATCGGGTACTCGATTCCCAGCAGCTCCGTGATTCTCGTTTTGAACATTCTCTGGTTGTCCCCTTTCCGCAGTTCGTTCTGCCCAGCGCATTATAGCAACTGCCGTATAAGCAGACAAGTAAAACCGGCCCACCTGGCTCCGGCAAGAACCATATAACTACCCTCTTTGCTCCGTGTGCGTTATGGTGTATAGTACGGTGGCATTGGGACAATAGCATAGAAAGGAGGTTTCTTATGAAGATGTTGATGGTGGTAATAGGGTTGTTGCTGGTGGTGGCTCTGCTGGTGCCTGTTTCCTGCGCAAAAGCACCGGCGGAAGAGGAGAGTATGAGCGTTCCCGGGTATATAACCGTGGAAACGACAGCAAGGAAAGAATCGGTACGACCAGCACCGGAGATTACTCTGGAGATACCACCAGCAGAGTATGGGGAGCTCGTGAGCGGTGACGTCGGCCAGGCCTGGGCTACTGAGCGCATGATAGTCCGCACTGCGGATATGTGGCTGGTAGTAAATAATGTCCCAGTTGTCATAGACCAGGTTACCGGGATGGCTGATGGCTTCAGCGGGTATGTGGTTTCTTCAGGAGTGTGGAAGGAAGGAGAGAGACTGGTTGGGAGTATTGCCATTCGTGTGCCTGCCGAGCATTTTGATGATGCTATGAGGGCGCTACGCGGGATGGCGGTTGAGGTAACCTCTGAGAGCACGTCCAGCAAGGATGTAACCGAGGAGTATGTCGACCTGAGCGCCGAGTTGAAAAACCTGGAAGCAACCGAAGAGCAGTACCTCAGGCTGATGGAGAAGGCGGAAGCAGTAGACGATATGCTTTCTATCCAGAGAGAACTCTCCAGGACAAGAGGCGAAATCGAGCAGACGAAGGGCCGTATGCAATACCTGGAGCGGACCTCGGACACCTCGCTTATCGCGGTACGTCTGGAACAGTCCAGTCTTGGTGTTGAATTCAGTGCTGATAAGAGGAGGGGACTTAAGGAAGGCGAGAATATCCGGTTTACTGTCGACCAGATTGCGGGCGGTTTTCCTCCCTATAGCTATGAGTGGGACTTTGGCGATGGAGATATCAGCACGGATGATACTCCGACCCACGCATATAGGGTCGATGGCAGCTACACCGTCTCCCTCACGGTGACCGACGACCGGGGTAATACGGCAACTGAAAACAGGGAGAACTATATCACTGTCATTCCCGGTTGGAGCCCCGGCAGTATTGCCAGAGGGGCCTGGGATGGCATAGTCACCTTTGGCCATGTACTAGGCAACATATTCATCTGGATTGGTATTTTCAGCCCTGTCTGGATAGTCATCGGTGGTATAGTCTACTGGTGGCGGAGGCACCGCAGGAAGAAGAGAGCAGAGAAAGAAAGTTAAAAGGTCCTATCGCAGATGTAGCGATTGTGGACTACGCACCCCGAGGACGCTGAAGCGGGTTGGGCATTCACCGCACTTGATTGGGTGGACAGCCTTATGCTACGTTTAGAGACAACCGTGCATATGAAAGGAGACCGAACGTGGGCATTGTCGATTTCTCATTGGATGGCAAGGTAGCACTGGTAACCGGTGGCAGTCGTGGCATTGGGCGTGTGATTGCCCTGGCATTTGCAGAGGCCGGAGCAGATGTGGCCGTTAGCGGCAGGAAGCTCCCCGACCTGGAGGCAGTGGCCGAAGAAATCAAGGCCGTGGGAAGGAAGGGACTGGCAGTCTCCTCCCACATCGCCAAGCCGGAGGAGTCGAAGAACCTGGTGGAGACGGTACAGAAGGAGTTTGGCCGGATAGACATCCTGGTGAACAACGCCGGCACGAACCCCTATCTGGGACCCCTGATTGATGCCGAGGAATGGGTCTGGGATGTGACCATGAATGTCAACCTCAAGGGGCCGTTCATACTCGGCCAGATGGCAGCCAGGGTAATGAGAGACCAGGGGGGCGGTAACATCATCAATATCGTCTCCACGGCCGGTATAAATCCAAGCATGCTCCATATCTACAGCGTGACCAAAGCGGCACTCATCATGCTGACCAGGGTGATGGCAATGGAATGGGGCAAGCACAATATACGTGCCAACGCTATCGCCCCGGGGATGGTAAAGACACGGTTCAGCGAAGCACTGTGGAAGGGGACACCCGCCGAAGACAAGCTAGCCATGCCTGAGGACATCGCCGGAGCCGCCCTTTACCTGGCATCGGACGCCTCCAGGTACGTCAACGGGGAGACCGTCGTTATCAGTGGTGCGGGGGGCTAGACAGGGAGAACCCAACAACAGCGATGCCTGCCGGTCGATGCACTTACACAGGCAAGCCCGGACTAATCATATGAGTCGCCGCCGCGACCGATCGAAATGGTGATGCTTGCCAGGAACAGAAGAGCCGCCAGCCCCCAGAAGAAGGCGGTGGTGGCGGCAATCGGTCCGATGGCCTCTTCGGCCTTGATGAAGGTTGGCAGCAGGTCCAGCGCAGTGATGATGCCCAGCAGACTACAGATTCCACCGGCCAGACCAAGTACCAGGGTCAGTATTGCCATGCTACTACCTCTCTCACGTATTCAATAAGCTCCGGGTGTTCCTGCGCTGTATTTTATGCCATGCTTGCCTTATAATCAAACTATAACCAGTATACGGAGTAACAGCACACGATGGAAGATGCTTTTGAACTGGGGCCATTCAGACCGCCGAGCGAGGCTTTCTCCCTGCTCCTCAGGCTGACCCGTAACTGTCCCTGGAACCGGTGTCGCTTCTGCGGCATGTATAAAGGGCAGAGATTCGAGCTGCGGTCTGTGGAAGACATCAAGCAGGACATAGAGGCGGTCAGGAGAATCTACGACCGGATAATCGAACTGGCCTGGAGTTCCGGATACGGCGGCAGACTGAAGGACGCGGCACGTATGATACTGAACAAACCGCAGGACCAGTCTTATTACAATGTCGGCCTCTGGCTCTATGGTGGCGGGCAGAACGTCTTCCTGCAGGACGCTAACAGCATTATCATGCGGACCCATGAGCTTGTCGAGGTACTCCATTTCCTGAAGGAGACCTTCCCCGAAGTCAACCGTATCACCAGCTACGGCCGGTCCAAGACGGCGGCAAAGAAGACCCTTGAGGAACTCGTCGAAATTCGTGAGGCGGGACTTTCCCGACTGCACATCGGGTTGGAGTCCGGCAGCGATACCGTCCTCAAGCTCATGGACAAGGGAGTGACCGCTGCCGAGCACATCACCGGGGGCAGGAAGGTGGTCGAGTCCGGGATATCGCTCTCGGAATATGTCCTCCTCGGGTTGGGGGGCCGGGGACTGTGGCGGGAGCATGCCATCGAGACAGCCCGCGTGCTCAGCGAGATAAACCCGAATTATATCCGCATCAGGACCCTGAGCGTTAGTCCGGGACTGCCGATGTATGCCGACCTCGAAGGCGGCAGCTTCGTCCTCGAAAACGACGAAGAGATGGTCGAGGAACTGAGGCTGCTCGTCGAGAACCTGGACTGTGACTCTAACTTCGTCAGCGACCACATCAATAACCTGCTCCAGGGAGTAGAGGGAAAGCTCCCCCACGACAAAGAGAAGATGCTGGCGACCATCGAACAGTTCCAGTCGCTACCCCCCGAAGAAAGAATCAACTTCAGGATTGGCAGGAGGGCACGCATCTACCTGCACGTCGACGACCTCAATGATGCCCACAAGCACCAGGTAGTCGAGCAGATAATCGAGAAGCTCGGCAACGGTGACCACGATGGCGACCAGCAAATGATAGATAGACTAATCGAAGGTTACTTCGTACCGCTATGAGCAGACTGGCAGGGGAGATAGTCGACCTGCTTCGTCGCAAGGGCCTGACCCTGGGGTTGGTCGAGTCCGCCACCGGCGGCCTGATTTCGCACCTGATAACCAATGTCCCCGGCAGCTCCGATGTCTACACGGGGTCGGTTACATCCTACAGCAACGATGCCAAGGCCAGGATTGTGGGCGTCAGTGCGGACAGCATCGAGCAGTACGGAGCGGTCAGCCCGCAAGTTGCCGGGGAAATGGCGCAGGGCGGAAGGCGGGTGCTGAACGTTGATATCTGTGTTACCGATACCGGAATTGCCGGGCCGGGCGGGGCGACCCCGGAGAAACCGGTGGGGCTGTTCTACATCGGGTTGTCCCACAGGGGCGGCACCTTCAACCGGAAGCACGTCTTCTCCGGTGACCGCGAGGCCAACAAGCGCGCTGCCGCGGAAACGGCTCTCACCTGGCTCAAGGAGTACCTGGAGAGTCTGGGGTAGGGCTCTCCCTTTCGGACCTACGGCTCCCGCCAGCGCATCCGGGTGATTCCCAGGATATTGGTGGCCACCATGAAAACCAGCAGTATGAGAACGGGAACCAGGACTGATGAGCCGCCGGTAAGAACTTCCCGGAAAGCCTGCCCCGCATGGGTGAACGGTGATACCCGCGCTACCCACTGCAGCCACTCCGGCAGCCTCTCGATGGGGTAGAAAATGGGTGACACCAGGACCACCAGGATTCCCACCGTGCTGCTGAGCATATAGCCCGCCTGGGCGGTCCTGACGTGTGTAGCGATAAGGACGGCGAAACCGGGGAGAGCGAGCGCCGTCATGATAAGCAGGGGCAACAGCAACAGCGACAGGTGAAAGTCCGCCCCGACGGCGGCAGCAACACCAAGCACTCCCACTGCGGTCAGCATCGCCGTCAGGGCGCTGGCAGTGGTGACACCGGTCACGTAGGACCCGGGGGACATGGGTGATGTCCGGAACAGCGTCATCTGCCCCTCGAACCGCTCCGATACCAGCAGCGAACCGGTAACACTGACCGACTGCATCCCCACGGCAAGTACGATGGCCCCTGCCAGCAATTGCACCTCGACATCCGGGGGTGGGGCAGTCATCAGACGCAGCATGATAAAGGTCGCCGAGGAAATCAGGCTGTTGATGACAAAGCCCTCCCAGTCCTTCAGGAAACGCCTGACCTCCATGCTGAATACCACGTAAGCATCACGAAACCAGCGCGTCATCCCCAACCTCCGAAGTCAGCGGTCGTCTGGTCAGCTCCAGGTAAATATCCTCGAGATTCGTCTTGGCGATATCGTATTCCTCCAACCCCAGCTCGGTAATTCGTGCGTGCAACTCATCAGTGGTCCGCCCGTAGATGGTGGTACGCTCGTTGGGATAGCCGCTGCCGGACAGGGTGTAGGTCAGCTTGTAACGATTGCCGATACGGGCATGCAGTTCTTCCACGGTACCCATGGCGACCAGGCGTCCCTGCGACATGATGCCAACGCGCTCCGACAGGTGTTCCGCCTCCTCCATGTAGTGAGTTGTCAGGAGTACGGCGGCGCCCTGGTGCTGGCAGCGGCGGATAAGGTCCCACACCTCGCGGCGTGAGAGCGGGTCAAGACCGGTGGTCGGCTCGTCCAGGATGATAGCCCGGGGCTGGCCGAGCATGGCGATTCCCACCAGCAGCTTGCGCTTGAGCCCTCCGGACAGGTCCATGGCTTCCTTATGGCGGTGCTCCCCCAGGTTGAGCTCCCGGATTAGCTCCTGCACACGGGACCGGAGTACCTGGCCGCTGAGACCCCGGATACGACCGAAATAGGTGAGGTGTTGCTGCAGAGTCAGCCTCCCGAAGAGACCGGCCTCCTGGGGAACGATACCCAGTAACTGGCGCGCCTCCCGCGGTCGCTTGATGACATCGATGCCGAAGACCCTCACCTCTCCACCGGTGGGCATAAGCTCACCGGTTACCTGGCGGACCAGTGTGGTCTTACCCGCGCCGTTCGGCCCGAGAAGGCTGAAAAGCTCGCCCGGGGCCACTCGCAGGCTGACGTTGTCGTTGGCCAGCGGGCCGCGCCGGTACTGTTTGGAGAGGTTGACCACCTCAATAGCTGTTTCAAGGTTGGCAGAGTCTGTCAATTGTCCATCTGAAGTCTGTTATCCCACTAAAAAGCCACTCTACCATAGCCACAGGCTGTTTACAAAGCTGCGCTGCCGTGCTATATACTGGGTAGCACAACTGACCCGTCTACCGGTACAAGGAGGAGGACCCTGGCCTCAGAACTTGCGGAAAGGCATGTCGTCACCTGTTTTCTTGAGTCTAACGACGAAATCCTTCTACTGCGGCGCAGCCAGCAGGTAGGCAGCTACCGGGGACACTGGGCTGGAGTCAGCGGTTACGTGGAGTCTACCCCGGATGAGCAGGCCCTGACCGAGATAGGGGAGGAAACCGGTCTTGAGCCGGAGGATGTTCACCTGCTCAAGAAAGGCAAGGTCCTCCGGGTAGATGACGAGGGTCTCGGTGTCCGCTGGATGGTGCACCCCTATCTCTTCCACGTCAAGGACAGGGATAAGATAAGGACGGACTGGGAGCATACCGGGGCGAAATGGATTGCTCCACGGGAGATAGGTGACTACCCCACCGTGCCCCGATTGAAGGAGACCCTGGAGAGGGTCTTGCAGGCCCCGGAAGAGGAAGATTAAGGACGCCCCTTTTCTCTTGAAACCGGCTGCCACTTGCCCAGGCTGAAGAGTCCGGGAAACAGCGCCTTCCGCATCTCCTCAATCAGGAACAGCGCACCGCC
>DATKWT010000033.1 GCA_035529395.1 Dehalococcoidales bacterium
CTTCCCCTTCCTGTCCAGGAAGGAGCCTTCTGCGGAAGGGGGGAAAGATTATATCTGGGGGACACCGGCAGAATCTGGTTTCGGATTCTGCTAACGTCATTCTGTAAGAATGACGCCCAGACACCCCTGCCATAAGGGGGCTCCCCCCTTCTGAGGGGGCTCCCTCTGGACTCCCATTTTTCATCACACTTTTACTGGTTGAGTCGGGCCTGGCAGTAGGCGTACAGGGCATCGTAGACCGGGAACTGCTTCTCCAGAATCTCGTGGTCGTCGGCATGCGGTAACAGCCCAAACCCCCTGGCGATTGCCTCCAGTCCGGCTGCCTCCGGTGCCGTATCACGGTCGGCGGCTACGTCAGCGGCATGTACTATCCTGGCCACTTCATTCAGTGCCGGGTCTGTCAGGCCGTACTTCTTGATAATACTCTCAAAGCTGCACCGGCCCTCGTGGTGGTCCAGCTCAGCCTGTCCCCTGGCATCGAAAGGAATCGCCCCCTCACGTTCAGCTACGCTCATTACTTCATCAGGTGGCACAAAAAGCAGCTCCGCATCCGGGTCCACAAACTTCCTGATGAGCCAGGGACAGGCCACTCTATCTACGTGTACGTGGTGTCTCGTTACCCATTTCATCCTGTTCCCCTCCTTTTCCGGCCCGACTGTGCAGTATTATACACCCCGTCTGCGCGGGTGCAAAGTTTGCCCAATGCCCCTCGGCTGGGTTAGAATTACCTTTCAAAATGCGAATAAGAGTCTCTCCATTCATTCTCCTCTGCGTCATGGGTGGGCTGGCCATCTTCAGTTCGACAATGGCCAAGACCCCCATCCTCCCGCTTTTCATTCGTGCCCTGGATGTACCCGTGAGCACTGTCGGCTTTATCGCTGCGGCATCCACTGTGGTCGGCATTATTGTTAGCCTGCCCGCAGGCATCCTTTCCGATATTGTAGGGCGACGCCGTGTTATCCTGCTTGCCGCCATCGTTTTCGCCAGCGCCCCATTCCTGTACCTGCTGGTGAGCCTCCCCTGGCACCTGGTCCTGGTGCGCGTCTACCACGGCCTGGCCACTGCCATTCTGGGACCGGTAGCTATGGCTGCCGTGGCTGATACCTTCGACGAAAGACGGGGCGAGCGCATGGGCTGGTATTCATCAGCCACGATGGTCGGACGTTCTCTGGCTCCCTTTGTCGGCGGTGCCCTGATTTTCGGTGAAGCGCTGGCCGATTTTCACCGGGTATATCTGGTCACCGGTATCATTGGGACGCTAGCACTGGTGGCCGCGCTCCGGCTGCCCATCACGAAGACAATTTCAGGTTCGGTGGGAGAAGCGCTGAGGCGGGGACGAGGAGAGATATGGCAGGACATCAAGGCCATCCTGACCCATCGCGGTATCCTGGCAACCAGTACGATTGAGGCAGTGCAGTACTTTGCCTTTGGCTGCCTGGAGGTATTCCTGCCCATCTACCTCCACGAGGAGTCAGGATTCGCAACTCTTGAGATTGGACTGTTGTTCACCGTGCAGATAGTGGTGGTGACACTGACGAAGCCACTGGCGGGACGCCTGTCCGACCGATACGGCCGTGTACCGGCGATTGTAGTCGGACTCATACTCGGCGGCGTAACATTGGCGCTGATGACTCACTCGGACAGCTATCTCATCCTGGCGGTACTCATCGGCCTGTTCGGGCTGGGTCTGGCCACCGTTACCGCTTCCAGTGCCGCCCTTGTCGCCGACCTGTCGCGAGCTTCCAGCTACGGCGGTGCCCTCGGTGTCCTTTCCAGCGTGATGGATATCGGTCATTCCACCGGGCCAATGGTCGGCGGCCTGCTCATTAGCGCTTACCGATACGATACCGCATTCGGTGTCGTCGGCGTCGGTCTCTTTGTGGCAGGTCTGGCATATGTCCTCGCCATGCGTGGAGTCCCCCGGTCAACAGATAAATAAAAACGGATGAATCAGGGGCCGGATTGTACTATACTATACTATGCTGTAGCCCCTTGCAGGATGCTGAAAAAGGGGAGTCATAGAGGGGCCTGCCCCTCTGGCAGGGGCCTGGGGGTGTCCCCCAGATAATATCTTTTCCCCCTTCCCCTTGCTGAGGGGAAGGGGCAGGCGGCCCATCTGGGCCGCACGGGGATAGGGTTACAGGACAACATGAGCGAAGTCGACGAAGTAAAGCAGAAGATAGACATCGTTGAAGTCATTGGCCAGCACGTGAAGCTGACCAAGTCAGGACGTAACTTCCGGGCACTCTGCCCGTTTCATAGTGAGAAGGCACCATCATTCTACGTCTTCCCGGAGCGGCAGAGCTGGCATTGCTTTGGTGCCTGCAATACCGGCGGTGATGTCTTTTCATTCATTATGAAACAGCAGGGTATCGATTTCGGCGAGGCACTACGCCTGCTTGCCGAGCAGACAGGGGTCACACTTCCCTCCCGGGTCAGGCCGGACGCCAGGAAGGATGAAAGGGAGCGACTGCACCAGGTCAACGAAGCGGCGGCCACCTACTTCCATGACCAGTTACTCGATTCTCCGGACGCGGCGAAGGCACAGGACTATTTGCTCCGCAGGAGCTTCACCGCGGAGACCGTAGCCGCTTTCCAACTCGGCTACGGACCGGACAGATGGGAGGCCCTGAAGCAACACCTGGCAGAAAGAGGTTATAGTGAAAAGGAACTCGTTGATGCCGGTCTGCTGGTTGAGACCGACGCCGGTTCCGCAACCGGCGGAAATACGCGCGACCGGTTCCGTAACCGGCTGATGTTCCCGATACATGACGCCCGCGGCCGTATTACCGGTTTCGGGGCAAGGGTACTGGATGACTCGCTGCCCAAGTACACCAACTCACCGCAGACGCTGGTGTTCGACAAAAGCGGCACCCTCTACGCGGTACACCTGGCAGCACCGGTAATTCGTAAACAGGACAGGGCTATCCTCGTGGAAGGCTACATGGACGTGATTACGGCCCACCAGAACGGCTTCACAAACGTCATCGCCTCCATGGGCACATCCATCACGGAGCGTCAGGTCACTACACTGAAAAGGCTCACCAGGAACATCACCCTGGCCCTGGACGCCGATGCCGCCGGTAAGGAAGCCATGCTGCGCTGCGTCGACTACGAAAACACCCTGGACGCCGAAGTGCAGGTTATGCTTCTCCCCGGTGGCCGCGACCCCGACGACGTTATTCGGGAAGACCCTGATGTCTGGAAAGACCTTATCGAGAACGCGGTGCCCGTTGTGGACTACGCCCTGGATATGACCACCGCCGGGCTTGACCTTACCACTGCCAGAGACCAGGCCCGAGTCATCCGGGAGTTTCTACCCATCCTCGCCCGAATGAAAGATATCGTACGCCGTGACCACTACATAAGAAAACTGGAAATCCGCACTGGAACGAGGTATAATGTAATAGAGGCTGCCCTGAAGGATCACATGGCGGCATCCAGGCCTGGCAGGACAACCAGAAAATTCGACGTAAAGCCAACCACACCAATTCTCTCCAGTCCGATTGAGGAAGAGTGTCTCAGTCTGCTCTTGCAGCACCCTGAACTGAAAGATGACAGTGAGGAACTCCTGCCTGATTACTTCCAGAACAGCCAGAACCGGGAGATATTTATCGCCTGGCAGCAGTCTGCCGACCTCGAATCACTCAAGGAGAGACTGGACCCGTCAATGTGGGAGCAGGTCGACGCCCTGGTATCAAGGAGCCTGGTTCCCGGACGAATGGAGCAGAAGCACTCTCGGCTTGTGCTTCGCCTGAAGAAAGAGCACCTGCGGGAAGTGAAGATACTGGAAGCGGCTGCCCTTGAGGAGGCCAGCACCAGTGGTACTAACATAGACGTAACCCAACTGTCCCAGGAAGGAATCGAGGCCAACATTCAGTTGCAGGAAGTGTTTCAGCAAGAAGCCAGAGCAAACAGGAGCGCGAGAGATGAGTCTGGAAGAGTTCCCTAGCGCCACGCAGTTTCCCGATGAACAAAAGGATGACGAGGAATCATCCTCCGCGGAAGGGGTACCGGTTCATGCCAAGTCCCCGGCCGACCTCGAACTTAACACACACATTGAAGCAATGGAAGACCAGGAGGTCGGAGATGACCCCGTTCGCCTCTACCTCCACGAAATCGGTAAGGTACAGCTTCTAACCGCGGACCTGGAAAAGACGCTGGCAAGGAAGATTGAAGAGGGAAAGCGCATCGATGACGTCAGACGCCAGTTGCGCAAGGACGGAAAGCCTCCCACGGCAACCAACATACTGCTCACAATGGTGAAGGAACTGGGGGAGTCTGTTGCCCTGTTTGACCCGCTGCGCGAGACACTCGGTCTGGCACCCTCCAGCAGTTTCATCAAGAGTGTGTCCGACCCTGACCTCAAAAGCAAGATAGACGGCGTTATCGACCAGTTGATGGTGCAGGACCTTGCCCTGAAGATGGAGTTGCTGCCTCCGGAAACGGAGCAGAAGATAATCAACCTGTCGGTAAGCTGCGCCCTTCTCCCACAACAGGTGCTGGACGCCATCAGCGAAGACGTGACTCTGGCCGATATAGCGGACCTGGTTGCCGACCCCGCTCTCGCCGATACCGTTCGGGTTCATGAACAGGAGCTCAGCGACTACCTGGCTGCTATCGAACGCAAGGCGGAAATTGCCAAGAACCACCTCACCGAGGCCAACCTGCGCCTGGTGGTCAGTGTCGCCAAGAAACACATCGGCCACGGTATGTCCCTGCTCGACCTCATCCAGGAGGGCAATATCGGCCTCATCCGCGCCGTCGAAAAGTTTGACCCTCACAAGGGTTACAAGTTCAGCACATACGCCACCTGGTGGATTCGGCAGGCAATCACCCGCGCCATAGCCGACCAGGCACGCACCATTCGCGTACCCGTCCACATGATTGAGACCATCAACAAGCTCCTCCGGCTCAGTCGACGCCTCGCTCAGGAATACGGACGCGAGCCCACCTCCAGGGAAATCGGTGATAAGATGGGTCTGTCCTCGGAAAAGGTCAGGGAAATAGTCAAGGTGGCGCAGTTACCGATATCCCTCGAACTACCCATGGGCGAGGAAGAAGACAGTCACCTCGGCGACTTCATCGAGGACCGCAACGCCATGCCGCCGGTTGACGCCGCCTCCAAACAGCTCCTCAAGGAGCAGATTGACGAGGTGCTCTCCAGCCTGACCCACCGCGAGCAGCGCGTCCTCCAGCTCAGGTTCGGCCTCGAAGACGGCCGCAGCCGCACACTCGAAGAGGTTGGTCAGGAGTTCCAGGTCACCCGTGAGAGAATCCGACAGATTGAGGCCAAGGCGCTCCGTAAACTCCGCCACCCCAGCCGCAGCCGCAAGCTCAAGGACTACCTCGAGTAGTTGAAATGGGAAATCCTGGTACTAAAAGAGGAGTAAATCTATGGAAAATTTCGTTTACAGGAATCCAACAACGGTCTATTTTGGCAAAAAAATGGAGGAGAATGTCGGGCAGATTGTCGCTCGATATTCCAGGAATATTCTGCTGCACCACTACGGCGAGGATGTGCTAAGAATTATTGGGATTTATGACACGGTTATTAAATCACTTAACGACGCGGGAGTGAAGTTTACCGAGCTGGGCGGGGTTAAACCCAATCCCAGACTCTCTCTGGTCAAAGAGGGAATTGAGATTTGCCGTAAAAAGGGAATTGATTTTGTTCTGGGGATTGGCGGCGGGAGCGTCATTGATTCATCCAAGGCCATTGCCTTTGGAGTACCTTATGACGGCGATGTTTGGGATTTCTTTATCCACAAAGCTCAGGTGCAAAAGACCCTGCCCACCGGTTCCATTCTGACCCTCCCCGGTACCGGGAGTGAATCCAGTTTGAGCTGCGTAGTTACAAACGAAGATATGAGCTATAAAGGCTCGGTCGATATCGATGTGATTCGTCCTAAATTCGCTATACTGAATCCCGAGTTAACAATGTCTCTCCCTCCCTATCAGACCATGTGCGGTACATTTGACGCCTTGAGCCATGTTATTGAACGTTATTTCACCGATGTTCCCAATGTTACGGTTACTGACCTTCAGTGCGAAGCGGTGATGAGGGCGATTATCCATGTTGGCCCTCTCCAACTGGATGACCCTCAGAACTACGACTACCGGGCCGAGA
>DATKWT010000034.1 GCA_035529395.1 Dehalococcoidales bacterium
ACAGCCAATAGTAACCTCATTCATACAAAAAGCAAGACCGTACGTCTTTAGAATCTCATGTTACCTAGACAGCATTATAGATATATTCTTCTCTCTAGAATTCGATACACCTAGCTCTGACAAGGAAGCTGTTAATAAGGCAATCCTCTCAATCAAGATGAATATTCTACACTCGTTACTGGCAACATTCTCCTGCTCATGTCAAGGATTGTTTGTGCAGAGTGGAACTCTGGTCCGTTCTCTGACTGAGGACTGCCTTGTCCTAGTAGATTTTTCGGAAAACGAGGGGCAAATAGAGAGATTCCTGAAAGGGAATTATTCCACCAGGTACCTTCTTTCGCGGGTTAAAGCTCATTTACCCCAAAATATCAGGGACTGGTACTCGTATTTTTCAGGGAATTTTACACATTTTGGACCGTTACACCCTGCTCCATATCTGCCTACAGGGTGCTATGCAGATAATGCTGTTCTGGTGCTAGTACTACAAAATATGGTTCGTGCAGTTGTAACCTTTCACACAGTTCTGGAGCGGATATATTTCAACCAGATACAAAGTCCTGTTCTCTGGAAACGAGAGACCACGAAGTCTGACCTTACATTCTGTGAGGACAGTTCAGTCTTTACATGGGCGGATGAACTGGGGAAGGAAATCGTCTACAATTTCCCCCCTGATGAACGAAAAGAAGGGTTCTTTTATGACCCACAGGATTATCGGACTAAATAGACCCATTCAAAGCGTCTCCTCCCCTTTCGCTCCTATCCTCTTCCCCTTGATAATGGAAAGAGACTACAGGGGATAGGGTTCGTACAGAACCAAAAAGAAACGGGAGAACTGAGAAGATGAATCCAACCTATGAAGACCTGATTGCCTTTCACGGCCACAGCTGTCCCGGGCTGGCAATCGGGTACCGGATGTCAAAGGCCGGGCTGGCCTTGCTGTCGGACTCCAGAGCGGCGGATGAGGAAATCGTGGCAATCGTGGAGAATGACGCCTGCGGAGTGGACGCCCTGCAGTGTCTCTCCGGCTGCACATTCGGCAAGGGTAACCTCATTTTCAGGGACTACGGGAAGCAGGTCTACACACTGTATAGTCGCAACTCCGGGAGAGGCGTGCGTGTTGTCTTCAACCCCCGCGGTGTTCCTGAGAATGCTCGCAAAGACAGAGACCAGTTCATCGACTGGCTGCTATCCGCGCCGGAAGACGACCTCGTGTCACTTAAGGAAGTGCGCATAGATGAGCCTGAGCCTGCCAGAATCGTGAAGTCCGTGCAATGTGCGTTCTGCGGTGAGAGTGTCATGGAAACCCGGACGAGAGACATAAGCGGCAAAACGGCATGCATCCCGTGTGCTGAGAAGGCGGCAAGCCAGGCCGGATGAAACCAAGGGGGAACACCCGCAACATAATAATGGGCCTGCAATAGTCCCCCAGCGCATAAGCATACGATACTAGTAGCCGGTGGAGCCTCTGGGTATCCGACCCGTGGTTATGGACTGAGAACGCAGCCGCTGCCCGAGTATCCGCTCGACAACCTTGCCGGTGTCGAGGATCTTGTCCACATCCAGCCCGTGCTCGATTCCCATTCCGTCCAGCATGACCACAAGGTCTTCAGTAGGGACAAGACCTGTTTGCATCGGGTCGGCGTAGTAATACGAGCCCGTACCGGGGACCGGAGTATCATCCACGAAGTTGGCCGGTTGACCACCGGTACCGCCAAAGCTGCTTTCGAACCGGACTATGCCTGCCTGCATGGCTGCCAGGACATTGGCCAGACCCCAGCCGCGCGTCATGTGATGATGGAAAACATGCTTCGAGGGGTCAGGCATTCTCTCCAGTACCTCGGTAAAATACCGGTAGACGCTGTCCGGTGTTGCCTGTCCGTCATGGTCGGCGTGCTCTATGTCATCAGCACCTGCCTCCAGAAACCTTTCGGCAAACTCCCATCCCAGATTCATCGGCATGGGCCCCTTGATTGGGCAGCCCCAGATAGTGCTCACACAACCGTTTATCTTCATCCCGTTGTCATGGATCAGTTCTACCCAATCCTTAACCCTCTTCCAGTGTTCGTCATGGGTCAGACCGGTGTTTCTCAGGTTGTGAGCTTCGCTGGTGGACATCATATTGAGAATCCGGTCAGGGCCGTACCCTTCCTGCCTGGCCTTCACCGCTTCCTTGATACCTCTGTCGGTAATTGTTACCGCCGTGATTTCAACGCCCTTCCTGGCCTCACTGTCAATCCGCCTCATCACTTCATGGGCATCGCGGAACTGGGGCAAGCGCCGTGGATTGGCGAAATTGGTCGCCTCCAAACGCTTGAAGCCGCAGTCGATAGCAGCGTGAACCATCCACACTTTGGCGTCGGTAGATATGAACTTCTCATGATGCTGGGCTCCTTCCCGGGGCACCAACTCGGATAAATCCACTTCTTTAGGCAGGTTCAACTCTTTCACGGGTCTCTTTCCTCCTGATTGTCATCAGACCGCAAAGCTATCGTCAGGCTGTTTTCTTCCACTGCGGCGGTCTTTTTTCCAGGAAGGCGCGCTGGCCTTCCATCCCGTCCTGGCTAACGGCAAGCAGGCTGGTTATCTCCGCGCCATACCTCGTTGCCTGGGTATATTCCATATTCAGCATGTTGTAGAAGGTCTTCTTGGCAACCTGCAGCGTCGTGGGGCTTTTACCGGTAATCTTCCCAGCCAGCTCCAGCGTGGCTTCTTCCAGCTTTTCGGCAGGCACAACCATGTTCACCAGGCCCAGTCGCTCCGCCGCGTGAGCGTCTATCCTGTCTCCGGTCAGGATAAGCTCCAAGCATTTCTTGGCACTGGCGGTATTGTACCCCAGAGCCGGGACTACCACAGATGGGAAAAGACCGACGTTTGCCTCAGGAAGCCCGAATATGGCATCTTCGGCAGCGACGACCAGGTCGCACCAGACGGCCAGACCGGTACCACCGGCAAGCGCAAAGCCATTCACTCCGGCAATGACCACCTTTCTCAGTGAGCGAATAGCGAGATACAGTCGAGGAGGACCATTGGATATCTCACGCTGCCTGGCGATATCGATTGCCGTCTCCGATGAGCCTTCCTCCAGGTCTCTACCGGCGCAGAAGACCCGCGGGTGAGTGCTCATGATGACAATAACGTTGACTTCGGGGGCAGCATCAAACTCCTGCAGAGCGTGGACTGCTTCGTCGATAAGTTCGGCATTCATGGCATTGCGTTTCTCAGGCCGGTTCAACCTGATAATGCCTACAGCGTCTTTCTGTTCTACCAGGATGGTATTGTAGCTCATGCGTTTCTCCTTCACTACTCGGTGAGTGTTTCGGTTACGTCTTCAACTCTTCGATATCCCGGTAGTATTCCAGCGACTCCGGGTTGGCCAGCGCATCCAGATTAGGCACAGGCTCATTGTGAATGACGTTTACGACCGCCTTTTCGACCTTCTTCATGTTGATTGTGTAGGGGATATCATCGACAGCAAGGACTTTGGCGGGAACGTGACGGGGCGTGGTGTTCCGCCTGATGGTGTCTCTTATCTTCTTGATAAGGTCCTCCGTTAAGGACACGCCCTCAGCCAGCTTCACAAACAGGACAACGCGGGTATCGTTTTCCCACCTTTGCCCCACGACAACACTATCCTCGACTTCGTCGAGGCCCTCTACCTGGCGATATATCTCGGCGGTGCCAATCCTGACCCCTCCCGGATTCAGTACTGCATCGGAGCGGCCGTAGATGATGGCACCGCCCCTTTCCGTGATTTCAATGTAATCTCCATGGGTCCATACGTTCGGGTAAACGTCAAAATAGGCGTTTCTGTATTTCTCATTACCTTCGTCGTTCCAGAAGCGGACAGGCATTGAAGGGGCGGGAGCGGTGCAGACCAGTTCTCCCTTCTGCCCCACCACTGAATTACCCTCCAGATCAAACGCCTGCACATTCATCCCAAGGCCCCGGCACTGAAGCTCTCCGGCATAGACCGGTGCGATGGGATTCCCGACAAGGAAGCAGCCGTTGATGTCAGTGCCACCCGAGATGGATGCCAGGAGTACGTTACTCTTGATGTCCCGGTATACAAACTCATAGCTCTCCGCCGATAAAGGAGAGCCCGTGGAGAGGAGTGCCTTCAAATGGCCCAGGTCATATTCCGTGCCCAGCTTCACACCGCGGTTCTCGATCTCGGCGAGGTACCTGGCGCTGGTACCGAAGATGGTCATCTTCTCTTCCTGGGCCAGCTTCCAGAGTACGCCTGCATCAGGATAGAACGGCGAACCGTCGAAGAGTACCACGGTAGCACCCAGTCCCAGGGAACATACCAGCCAGTTCCACATCATCCAGCCACAGGTGGTGAAGTAGAAGATGGTGTCTTCCCGCCTGACATCAGTATGGAGCTTCAACTCCTTCAACTGGTTGAGAAGTACACCGCCGGCCCCCTGGACCATGCACTTGGGCAGGCCAGTCGTTCCTGAGGTGTACATGATGTACAGGGGATGGTCAAAGGGGAGCTGTTCAAATGCAATCTCAAGTCCGCTCTCCCGCGACAGGAAGTCCTCATAGCCGATGGACTTTGGAACACGCCTGATGTCGGGTTCCTTCTCAGTATAGGGGACGACTACCACCCTCTCGACAGATGGGAGTTCTCTCAAGATATCGGCAACTCGTTCCAGGGAATTAAACACTTTGCCATTGTAGGAGTATCCATTAGCCGTAAAGAGGACCCTGGGCTCTACCTGCCGGAACCGGTCCAGCACACCCTTGATGCCGAAATCCGGGGAACAGGACGACCAGACAGCGCCAATACTGGTACTGGCCAGCATGGCGACAACCGTCTCTATCATATTCGGCATGAATCCGGCTATTCGGTCGCCGGGTTTGATGCCCATCTGCCGCAGAGACCGGGCCAGGCGGGCTACACTGTCATAGAGCTCCGCGTACGTTATCCTTACCGCCTCCTGGGCTTCCCCCTTGAAGACAAGGGCCGTCCGGTGGTCACGGTACCGGAGTAGGTTCTCCGCGAAGTTGAGTCGCGCGCCCCGGAACCATCTGGTGTACATCATATGCTCGGCGGGAACTATCACAGTATCGCAGGGTTCTGAAGCCCTTATCTCAACGTAATCCCACACCGAAGCCCAGAAATCAGCGGGACTGGCTACCGACCAGTCATACAGTTCATCGTAGGAGTGCAATCCTTTACCGTATCGTTTGCTGACGAAATCCATGAATCCGGTCATGTTGGTATTTCTCTTCCGCTCTTCTGACGGCTGCCATATCGGGGTTTTCATGGTCTGCTCCTGTGGCATCGCTACCGTACCTCCTGATAGTCTCGGACTTCACGGGAATCCTGAGCCTTGTTGAAAATGAGAAGGTAGTTCTCCAGCATCCTGCCGGGGTCTCACTCAAACCACCTGATTTTCTTTTCGTAAGTCTGCCGAGATATATAATGGTTGTCTATGGCCCACTTAGCCGTAGCTAATGCTTCTTCTTGCAGTGGTGACAAATCAATCCCTTGAGACAGATGCGCAATAATGGAATTATACAGAGTTTTCCGGTCTTTGACTATGCATTGCTTCATAAAAGCTGTTTGCAGTTGCCTCTTGTAGCTCTGGTACCACGTGGCCGCAAGCCCGACATCCGGATACCATTGCACTAAGATAAGAGTATTTGCTAAACTGGGATAGCATGTGGGCCGCTAGCTCAACTGGCAGAGCAGCTGACTCTTAATCAGCAGGTTGGAGGTTCGAGTCCTCCGCGGCTCAGTCTCAACCTCGTCCTCCGTTTCTAACATTCTTCTAACATCACCCTCTGGGGTGGCATTGCCCACCAGCAATGCGAGCGCCTGCTTATCGATTGCGCTCTCCAGTCTCTCCGCCGCCTTTTCCCTCAACCCGGGGACAATATGGGAATAGGTGTCGAGCGTCACAGCTATGCTGCTGTGTCCGAGCATCTCCTGAACCTTCTTTGGATGAACATCAAGGTGGAACAGAATCGTGGCAAAGCTGTGTCGCAAGTCATGAAAACGCATGTGGGGTAGACCTGCTCTGTCGATCACCTTAGCGTGTGTGTGGCTAACAGTGCTGGGGTCGAGAGGGCTACCATCGAAGTGGGCGAACACTAAGTCTGTGTCATTGAGCGGCATACCCAGCAGGATACGGTCCGCTTCCTGTTGCGTCCTGTGCCGATATAGGAGAGCGACCATGATCGGCGGCAACTCTACCTCGCGGCGGCTCTTGGAAGTCTTGAGTGGCACCATCTTGCAGACACCGCTACGCTTGTATAGGGACTGGACGACATTGATGACGGGCGGCTTCGTGTCCAAATGCACATTGCGCCAAGGCAATCCCAGGAGTTCACCCAGCCTCAGACCTGTAAACAGCGCGGTCACGTAAACCAAGTGGTACGACGTCTCCATGGAAGCCGCGAAGAACCTGTGTAGGTCCTCTAACCGTAAGGTGTTCATTGCATTACACTCGGGGCTGGGGAAATCCACGAGCTCGGCCACATTCCGCAGCACAAGCCCCTGCCTTACGGCGTGTTTCAGCGCCTCTGAGAGAATGCGGAGATGGTACTGGACGCATCGCTTGGATAGGCCGCCTTCCTTTCCGTCAAGGCGCCCACCTGCTAGTTTCTCAGCCTTGTATTTCTCTAGATGGGGCGCCGTGAGTTGGGCAGCCGGTATGTAACCAAGTAGAGGCCTGAGGTGGGAGTCAATGATATAGCGATAGCTGTCACGGGTGCTATCTCTCTTGAATTCCTTGGTCTTGTGCCAGTGGTCCAGCAGCTCTCCAGTGGTGATCCGGCTGGGCCGGACAAAGGTGCCGGTGTCCAACGCGTGTAGCCGCTGCGTGAGGAGGTGCTGGGCTTCTGTCTTGGTGTTGCTCGGAACCCGCTCCCAAACCTGCTTTCGCCTGTCTCCGTCTTTCGGCGCGTCATACACGATGTAAAGGTTGTTACCTTTCTTGACGATGCTGATGAGTTCAATTGGTACTGGGCTGGTATCCGTCGGGATATGTGCGCTTCTAGCTAACTCAGCAGTGCGCAGCATACAGCACATCTGCTGCAGCGTATCGTCCGACAACTCAGCCCTAGTTAACAGTTCTTGGAGTGCGCTGCCATGACTGTAAATTTCCTGGAAGTCCTTGGTCGAGTATCTCCTGGCTGGGTTTCCTATGCGGCCGACAAGCCATATGGAATCGAACTCACTACCGGTGATGATGACCCACCCGTTCTCTGGTAGATATGGCAGCATCTCCCTCAGAGTCATGTCAACTCCGACCAACCCACCTTGCCTTAAGGTCGGTGTCTCAAGTGGATTTTCGGATAGGACTGACAACTCATACGCAGTGCCTTGCTCTGCCCCTCGCACCGTGGTTGTGATATGGTTGTCATGTACCGACCATCCATCGGTCGGTACATATGGCCGGACAGCGAGTTCGATGGTGTTGCTTTTCGCAAGCCATGCTGTAGCATCTATTCTGATCCATCGTGATACTTGAGGGATGTCGAATTCACTCGCACGGATTATGCGATGACCGTCAGAGCCTACAAGCACTCTATATGCCAACGCGCCAGCTTCAAAGACCATACGAAGCCAACAGGAGGCACCCGGCCACGCGTCTATCCGGACACCTCCGTTCTCAAAATGCCGGATATCGTCAGAGGCAATTGTGGGGTCTATACATAGCAGGCTCAGGCCGATGTGCATTTCTGCTAACCGATTCTCTCTCGTCGCAGAATACAATCGGAAGTAGGTTGGCTCATGAGGCCCCCTGATCACATATGACCCGTCGGGAATCTCGGGCAGATGAATAACAGCGTCAGGCCTAGTTGTGTCTCCTGACAACTGCACTGAACCCACCACCGATTCCCTACCATCGTCTTCTCTTCTGAAAACGCTGATCGTCAATCCTTCGCTGGGAATGCCTCTCACAAGAACATCCGGTTTGCCGGATGACAGATACGACGGATATCGGTCGTCGTCTAAAGGGCGCCCGCCACACAGAGACACCTCCGGACGAATCAAGTCATTCACATCCGGTAGTGTTACCAAAGCCCCTGAATTCTCCAGTTCCTCTTCCATTCGGTCCAGAAGAATAGATGCTTCGCGGTATCCTAACTCAGTAACAACATCTCGCCCGATTGCCGACAGCACTGCTAATTGAACTCCGCCAATACTCATAGGGGACATTAGCTCGATGTCTGTAAAGAGCTCCGGAGCCCAGTTCGGTACTCCAGCACTGGTAACTAGGATGAAGCGTCTATTGGGACGCCATCGTCTTATGTATCGTCCACTACTGGCGTCAAACATCATGGCGCCTGAATGGCCATCGCCAAACGGGCACAATGGTCTGACAGGAATCTGCACGTTATCAATCCCGCTTCCAGTAAGTAACATTTCGCGTGACCATGGTACCGTGGCAATCTGCCACTCATGCGATTCGTACCGCGTTGTGGGACCAAGGCCTTGATGGCTGGTCTCAAGTCTGACCTTTGTGTCATCGCATCTGATCTCGACGGAGGTATATCGGTCAATCTTTCCGCTAGGAAGTACTAGATCAAGGCGAGGGGGATTGTCCTGGAAGCGGAAGTAGGGAGAAGCGATTGTCAAGCCCCCCTCTGCTTCGTCGGCGTGAACGCTTTCGGGAGGCCACGACCTAAGAATTAGCCTCTGTGAAAGCTCGGCAACCACCATTGCTAGTGCATCCGCTTCCCCTAGCAGCCTACGAAGCCTGCTGGGCAGGTGCGATTCCCGTCGCAGCAGAAGCCGCAGGAAAGAGAGGAATTCCTCCGGTTCAGCATACAGTATGTCGGGTGGCTGCTCTGACAAACCATAGCTTCCAACAACCGCGCGGGAAACCAGCTTTAGTTCTCCGTCGGTAAGTCCTGCGTGTGCGAGCGGCCACTTGATGTGAACGTAACCCTCTCTGGGCCTGTAAATGCCTAAGTCTCGGTGCATATTTCGCCATAGACTTGTGAGGTAGGGGCCAAGGTGATAGATACTCTCCATTCTACCTCGAACG
>DATKWT010000035.1 GCA_035529395.1 Dehalococcoidales bacterium
GGGATATGGCAGCTGGATGAAAGCGACCAGCGACTGGATGATAGGCCTGGGCGCCTTTGAATCCTTCCTCGGCGTTTTCAGTATGGCGCTGTTCCTGGTCACCTTCACCCGCAAGATGACCAGATAACATGGGGTGAAGAGCGAAAGGAGAGTCATAGAGAGGCGAAGCCTCTCTTTCTTAACTTTCCCCCTTCCCCATTTGGGAAGGGGGATTAAGGGGGATGGGGTTACCGAATGAAAGGCTATGTCGTGTGACGAGATTGCTTCGTCGCTAGTGCTCCTCGCAATGACACGAAAGGGTGGTGCTCCTCAGAAGGGGCGAAGCCTCTCTTTCTTAACTTTCCCCCTTCCCCATTTGGGGAAGGGGGATACAGGGGGATGTGGCTTTAAACAGATAAGATGAACAATAGCAAGTCCTACTACCGCTGGTTCATCCTCGCCCTTTCGGCGCTGACCTTCACCTTCGTGGTCGCCATGCCCACCATGTGCCTGCCCGTCCTCTTCGAGGAGATTAGCCGGGACCTTGACCTGAGCCTGGTGCAGATTGGCGCCGTCTGGGGGATGGTTTCGCTGGCCGGGATGTTCGTTGTGCTGGCCGGCGGGCTACTCGGTGACCGCTTCGGGGCTAAGCGTGTCCTGGCGGTATCCTGCCTGCTGGCAGGGCTGGCCGGTGCCCTTCGGGGACTGTCCGGGGATTTCGCCACGCTGGTGGGTACCCTGTTCCTCTTCGGCCTCCTGACGGCCACTATCCCCCCGGTAGTCCACAAGACCTGCGGTATCTGGTTCTCGGGCCGACGCCTGGGGCTGGCAAACGGGGTGGTCTCGATGGGCATGGCGGTAGGCTTTACCGTGGGGGCGATGATAAGTGCCACCGTACTCTCCCCGGCACTCGGCGGGTGGAGGAACGTCCTCTTCCTCTACGGGGGAATATCCGTCGTTATCGGCATCGTCTGGTTGCTTACGCGCAGCCAGCCGGCGCAGGCTGAGTCGTCAGATAGCGCGGCAGTCACGGTACCATTTCGCCAGGCGCTGTCACGGGTAGCCAGAAACCGGTATGTCTGGCTGCTGGGCTTCATCCTGGTCGGCCAGACGGGGTGCGTACAGGGGACGCTCGGCTACCTGCCGCTCTATCTCCGGGACATCGGCTGGACGCCGGCCAGCGCGGACGGCGCCCTGGCAACATTCCATGCCACCAGTATCGTGGGCGTCATCCCACTGGCTCTGCTGTCCGGCAGACTTCGCTCGAGGAAGACGGTCCTGTTTGCCGCCGCGGTGATGACGGCCGTTGGTGTCGGTCTGCTGTCGGTGAACGAGGGCTCTCTGGTCTGGCTGGCAGTGGTGATTGCCGGAGTCGTCCGCGATGGTTACATGGCGGTACTGATGACAACGATTATCGAGACGGAAGGTATCGGGGTGACCTACGCCGGGACCGCCATGGGGCTCATCCTGACCCTCTCCCGAGCGAGCTCCTTTGCCTCACCACCCATCGGCAACAGTCTGGCCGACACCAACCTGAGCCTTCCCTTCGTCTTCTGGGCAGCCCTGGCAGCAGCCTCCCTCGTCGGCTTCTACTTCCTGAGGCAGAAGAAACCAAGCCCGGGATAGCGACGCACCCACCGGGTGCGCAGCTACCTGAACTCCTCGGGGATCAGGTCCTCGATTCTGGCGGTAGCAACACCAATAACGGAGTCGGCAGCGCCGTAATAGACCAGCACTTCATCGCGGGCAGTCAGTATATCCTTGCCTACGTCCCGCGACACGGCACCACAGGTGAAGACCACGTTCGGTACCCAGGACTCGTCCTTCTCCCCAACCTCAAACCTTTCCGTTGGTTCGAGGATGAAGTTGGGCGAGCGGTAGAGGAGGACAGTGGGGTCGGCCAGGTCAACCAGCATAACACCCAGTCTATAGACATGGTCGTGGTCCACTCCGTGGTAGATGAGCAGCCAACCGTATTCGGTCTTTATCGGCTGGGCGCCGCCGCCGATTTTCAAGGAGTCCCACACCATCCCTGGCCGGGAACCTGCCAGTATCGTGTGCTCCTTTCTGGGCCAGGGACAACGCAAATGGGTAGAGAAAGTAATCCAGATGTGCGGGTCCACCCTGTGGAGCATGACATACTTGCCGTCAAGTTGCTCCGGGAACAGGGCAGCGTCCTTATCGGTGAATCCCGGGAAGACAAGTCCGTGTCTATGCCAGTTCTTCCAGCGGTAGTCCACGAAGTCCTCGACACTAATGGAGGCCGCGGCAATCTGGGCGACGGTGCCGCTGTAGGCGGTATAGAGCATATAGACCCGACCGTCTATGAGCGTCAGCCGGGGGTCCTCACAGCCTTTTTCCTCGCTGGGGGTTATCGGCTCGAATATCGGTTCGTCCAGCCTTTCCGTGAACGCAAAACCATCTTCACTCACCGCCATCCCGAGGCGGGAAATGTCATCATCTCCAAAGGCACGGTAGACAATATAGACCCTGCCGTTGAGGCGGATGGCGCCGGGGTTGAGCAGGAACCTGGATTCCCAGTAGTGCTCCCTGATGGGCCGGAGTACGGGGTTTCCGGCAAAGCGGGCCAGCGGTCTTGCTGGTGGCTGCTCCTCGGTGGGGATACCCCGTTTGACCACCGTTCCGGCACCCTGGATTTCACCCAGCAGGAGTGGGGCCAGGTCCTCATACTCCCTGCCTTGGGCCATCAGTTCTCTTATCTTGTTTTCAATTGTCTCCTCGTCCCCGCCAGCCGCTTTGAAATACTCGGTGAGGAAGTCCCGGGAAGACCAGTCACGCTCCACGTGAAGCGAAAGCGGTGTCGGCAGACCTGTCCCTCCCTTGAAGCTGTAGCTTGCCCAGCTCCAGGCCGAGCAGGGCACAAACGTCCCATCAGGGAGTGTCAGGGCCAGGTGGTAGGAATCAGCAACATCATCGAGATGCCTGGCGAGGGATGCCCGGGCATTGTCTCCGGGTGCCTCCTGGACAATCTGTCGGGCCATCTCACGCAATCGTTCCACAAACACACGCTCGTGCCCGTTCTCAAAGATATTGTGCGCCGAGAGCGGTGTCTTCCCCCAGTGTCCCTCCAGGGCGTTCACTACTTTGTCGGCAAAGTCCTTCCTTTCCTCAGTGAACTGCTGCCATACCTCCCCGAATCTCTCCGCCTCGATGACGCTCTTGGCAATGGTGGTGAGATAGCGCAGCCTGGGAAACTCGCCGCCCATCCCCTTGTGAAGGTTACTCAAGACCAGCCTGCCGGCAATCCTGCTCAACGAAGGGGACTCCTTCATTTCCGCCAGCGAAGGAAACTCATCAATATCGACAACCAGTGGTTTCAGCAGGCAACGCACGAAATGCTCCGGTCGTACGCTCTCCCTGATTAAGGCTCCCACCTGCTCCGTGTAGTCGTACTCTTCCGTCCAACTGGCCAGGGCAAGGATATCATTGGGTTCGTACCGTGTCAGCAGTTCATTGAGGTAGCTGTGACCCAACCTTGTGATAAGGTTGGTGGGGGGGTACCGCCATAGCAGCCAGGTGGCCATCTCAGGAGCCAGGGCGTGACCCTCCGTGCGCTGAAAAAAGCGGAATACCAGGTCTGCTGCCTCCTGCACTCCAGCTACGGTAGCAAGGTTCCACGGTATTATGGTCCCGTCCAACTCCGCTTCCACCTGAATCATAAAGGCCTTGATACGGCTGACAATCTCCCCGGAACCTGCCCCCCGGGGGACATTCAGCTTCTGATACACAAACTCCTCGAATTGCTGCTTGTACCTGTGAAAAACGAACTCGTATACCGAATTGGCAGCGACTGTGCTGCCGTCCGAGGCCGTGACTTCCGAAGGTACGATCAGGGGTACGCCCGGCACAAACTCACGGTAGGTAACGTTGGGTACAGGGGGTCTCAAGGCCTCCCGATGCGATTCCCAGGCAGCTATGAAGTCCGGCTTGAGGCGGACGAACTCGTCCACCATCAACTCGACTTCTCTCTCCGCCTCCAGCGATACCAGGCGCTCGGCTTCATCAGCGTCAATGGAGTTGAGCCTGTCCCTGAGAGCCATCATTTCCTGTACAAAACCGGCGAGATGACCGGAGTATGCAGTCACCAGGGCACTTATCAGGTCTCCCTGGGCAAAGTCCCTGGTAAAGGCCAGGGCCAGCCACAGGTGATATACCACCTGCGCCCAGAGTCTGTGCGGGAAGCGGAAGGAACCAGCCTCGGTATCCGCCAGGACTTCGAGCTGCCGGTAGTAGTCGTCGGGCAGGACCCACTGGTAAAGGGCCTGGAATCTGGAGAATCCCTGCTTGAACCTATCCACGAGGTGACGGGGGATAATGACCACTTCATCGGGCTGGTGTGGCTTCCTGGTCCCGAAAGTGGGCAAAGTCTGCACCAGAGGCTCGCTGGCTGTCTCTGCATTCTCCCACCGGTCACGGTCGGCCAGGACCTGGGCAAACAGCACCCTCACCGCCTGGGTCAGTACCAGTTCTGCCTTTGCCAGGGAAGGTCTGTGTATCTTTATCCCCAGTTTGGCTTCGCAGATGCGAGCGTCGCTACTGATTGCCGTGGCAGCCAGCCAGCTATCGATGCCATAGCCACCCACCTCGTCACTCGGTGGATAGGGAGATTTCTGCAGAAAGGTCCTGAGCAGGCGATAGGATATTCCCCATTGTCCTCCCGCCAGGTCATGAATGGGACAATCGTATATGGCGGTAAACAGCGGATGGAATACATGAGAGGCGATGGGCGCCTCCAGATAATGACGGTTGAAGCGGGAGACAACCAGGTCCATCGCCCTCTTTTCTATTGGCTCCAGGAGAAGTCTTATCCACTCCGGGACCAGCCCCTCGATATCGTCGTTCCTGTGCCTGCTCCTGAGGTCTGCTTCTACAATTGCGAGGTTTGCGCCGAGGGCACGGGCCACTTCCATAATCGCCCACAGCCCCCAGCCCTTCCCGTTAGTAAGCTCGTGCTCGAGTAGAAAGGCTATCCGGCTGATGCCATCGATTCCGGGAGCAGCATTGACAACTTCAAGTGCCTCCCCACCCACTGTGCCACCCACAGCCACAATAACACACCGCCTGGAAGGAAAGTACTCGCGCAATCCCTGTCCTGCAACCCGTAGCACCTCACCGATGGTATCGGCTTCGTTAAAGAAAGGAATTCCGACGACGATGTCTGCGTCGCCCAGCCTGGCAGCCTGGTTTAGAGGCTCCTGAAGGGTCGCCCTGAAGAGGTCCTTGATCTCCTCCGGGGAGACTGTGGCTTCTGCCTGGATGCCGGCGGTCTCCGGGTTCTGGCCGGAGGTCCCGGCCTGGCTGCTTTCAAATGCACTGGTAGAACACATCACAGTTTCCCTTCCTGATATTGCTATGCTTGAGATATATCGTAGAAGAGAAGAAGGGTTGTGTCAATGGCCGCCCGCAAGCCGACTAGCGGGGCCGCCCGCGAGCCGACTGGCTGGTCCGCCCTGAGTCAGAGAGGGGCCTATCCTTGAGATGAGGACAGGTATTCTTAATTTGCCCGGGCAGGTGGTGTGGACAGAAGGTTTCCGGCCAGCCGGTAGTGCCTGAGGGCCTGGTTCTCCCAGGAGTACTTCTTAGCGTAGTTCACCGCCTTCTCCCGGACATTCTCCTGGAGCTTCGGGTCAAGCACCAGTTCCCTGATTTTGATTAGCAGACGTCCCGGGTCGGAGTCGTACAGCGCCCCGGCCTCTTTCAGGGTCTCGCCAACGCCTTCGAGGTCACGACCAGCGACCAGTGCGCCGGCGCCAAACGCGTGTGTAATCATACCGCTCTGGGTGCAGTCGTTTGGCCAGTAGTAGTTAATGTCAAACGCCCGCGCGGCCAGGGCGAGCATCTGCTCAGGCAACCAGATATCGAAGAGGAACTTATCTTTCCTGTTCTGTTGCTTTCGCAGTTCTATTGCGTGAGGTATATGCTCAGGTAGCCGTGGCCTCCCGATACGAATGGCTACTATCCGCCGCTGCGGTAGAAGCTCTTGCAGGCTATCTCTAGCCGGATAGAGGAACTCGGAGCCTTTTATCGGATGGAGAAAGCCCATCTGACCAAGGATTACAGTATCCGGGTCAAGGAATATCCGCTCACTCCGCAAGGCCTCTTTCGTTTCCGGTTCGAGGTCTGATTCGCCGAGCAGGAAATCGTTGAAAGCCTCTTTTGCCTGGCGACGGCTGAGGTGAGCCACCTCCGCATATGAACACACACCGTGCCTGAGAACGTGCACCTTGCCAGCGTGTTCGGGGAATGCCGATGTGACTGCGCGGAAGACACCGCGGCTGAAGACGGTGATAGCATCAACATTAGGCAGCAGGGACTTGAGCATCCTGTACTGTGTTGCGCGCAGTCCGAAGGGGGTCTCGCAACTCTGAAAGTGCAGGGAGTGGAAGGTTACTACTCTGGGCAAGTCCAGGTCCCCGAGCATGGTAACGAATCTGCGGGTATTGGGCCAGATGTTGAACTCGTGCTGAAACCAGAGGACAGTATCTGCCTTTCCCAGCCCGAGTTTCTTAAGCCCGTCCAGAATCACGGGGGCTGAGTACTCGTGTAGACCAGGTATACCACGCCAGACCGGTCCGTCAGGCGCCTTGCCGCTGGCGGCTAGCGGTACCTCGCAGTCCTCCAGACGAAAAGAGAGGATACCCCACTCACCGGGGGTACTAACCCGGGTCAGGAAGCTGGTGTAGTCGGCTATGCCGCACATCATGGGCGGGTATGTTCCTGCGAAGCAAATAGTCGTCATTTTGCTACCTGTATGGCTGCCAGCCAGAACAAATTACAGATGATATGACAGCTTCCCCATGGCAAATAACCTGCATCACATACGGAAGTTGAGGAGTGGCACAGCACAAGGAATAAGTTAGTCGGGGAAAACGGTCTGTGAGCATCAGCTGATACCAGCCATTTTGACCACCTCCCGGAACTGGAACTGCCCGGGGTGAGGGAAGAGACCTTCATAAATCATAAAGGCCACCGGACTCTAGGCTAACCCTCCTCCCTCAATTTGTCAAGCTACTGTTGTGCGGTTTAGCTATGGTACTGGCCGCCTCCTCATGAGGTAATGCCTCATCCCCCGAACGCCCTTCCCGGTCAGGAAGAGTGCAACAACTACATCTCCTGGTATCCTGTTGGATTCTGCGCCACTGAGGACAGTGGCGTGTTGCCAGGCATGACCGGGAGCATTAGATTCTGCGCCCCTGACCAGATTGCTTCGTCGTTACACGCCTCGCAATGACATCATCGGAGGTTACACGCCTCGCAATGACAATGGGAGGTTACACGCCTCGTAATGACGCGCCGAGAGGAAGTCTCGGCGGGTGGGTTACAGGCTCCCCACCATGTAGTCTCCCCGCAGGCGGTAACCGAACTCGGTACGGTAGTAGTCGCGGGCACCAACACCGCTGAGCACCGCCAGTTCCGGCACACGGAACTCGTCCCGGGCGAGCCGTTCCGCCTCCCGGAGCAGTGCCTTCCCCAGTCCCTTGTGCTGGGCGGCGGCCATGTCCTGGTGCTTCAGGGGGACCTCGGGGCCGTACACGTGCAGCTCACGGACTGTGGCCCGGTCTCCTGCGGAGTCCTTCCCGCTCCGGACCCTCAGGCGCAGCAGACCGAAGAGCGTCTCATTCTCGTCCTCAAAGGAAAGGAACACCTCACGCCCACCCGAGGCCTCGTAGTCCATTCTCACCAGGCGGGGCTCGCCTATCGGCCGTCCGGTGATTGCCCGGTGGCCGTACTCCCGGCACCGGATGCAGCGGCACCGCCTGCCGTTCTCCTCCATACGCTGCCTGACAATGCCGCGCAGCGAGTCGCGACACCCGGCGACAATGAACTTCGGCGGGATATCCCGCAGGACCCGTGATATTCTCACGTAGGGAGGAACGATAGCCTTTATGTCGGCAACGAGGTCTATCATGGTGTCAATCGGGTAGGGGTGGTAAAGGCCCTCCCGGTACCACCGCTCGAGCTCGGTGCCCTCTACCACCATGGTGGGGTACAGCTTCAGGCCGTCGGGCCGGAAACGGGGGTCGTCGAACAACTGCCGGGACATCTCCAGGTCCTTCTCCGGGCTCGAACCGGGCAGCCCGGGCATCCAGTGGTAGTGCACCTTGAAGCCGTGGTCCTTGAGCAGCGCCGTGGCACTGACGACGTCCTCTACGGTATGCCCTCTTCTGACCAGGCGGTAGATATCATCATCCAGCACCTGTACACCCAGCTCCACCCGTGTAGCACCGAACTCCAGCATCCGGCTCACTTCCTCCTGCCCGCACCAGTCGGGCCGGGTCTCGATGCACAGTCCGGTGCAGCGGTGTACGGCGGTCTCGTTGCGCTGCTTGGCCTCGGTCAGGCTGTCCGATTCCTCACCGTTCAGGGCATCGAAGCACTCCTTGATGAAAGTGTACTGGTAGTCGTGGGGCAGGGCGAGGAAGGTACCCCCCATGACTATCAGCTCAATCTTGTCCGTGGGGTGCCCCATGTTGGACAGGGCCTTCAGCCTCAGCAGGACCTGCCCTCCGGCATCGAAGTCACAATTCTTGCCGCGCAGCACCGCCGGCGACTCCGGGGTATAGCTCTGCGGTGTTGCCGGGTATGTGGGACAGTAGATACACTCTCCGGGGCAGTCCATCGGCTGCGTCATTACCGCCACGGGGGTCACGCCGGATATTGTTCTGGTGAACTTCTTCATCGGATAACGATATGCCTGCCTTAGTGCTATGGACAGTGTACCAAATACTGCCTGACGGTCACAATTCGTGTGCCCTCGGGATGGGACTGGTACGCTCTTTCCGGGAAACCAGGAGCGGGGTCTGTTTCCAGGGACTTACACCTGTATGTTTTGCCATTTCCCGCCGGCGAAGCGTATCCACATCAGTATCGCCCGCACGGTGTGGTCAACCACCGCGCCTATCCAGGCTCCCGGCGCTCCCATGTGAAGGGCAAACACCAGGAGAGCGCCACCGCCGACACGCATTGTCCACATGCCGACTGTGGAGAGAAGCAGCACCCAGCGGGTGTCACCGGCACCCTGCAGGCCGCCTGAGAGTGAGTTGTTGGTGGCCATCCCCGGCATGGCGAATGACCATATCTTGAGCCCCATGGCACCGATACGGATAACCTCGGGGTCGTCGGTGAAGATGCTGATGAGCTGGTGGGAGAATGTAAACGTTATCACACCGAGGCAGACCATGACCACCATGCAGTAGCGTTGCGACAGGTAGCCGGCTTTCTTGGCAAGGTCGGGCTTTCCCGCTCCCAGGAACTGCCCGACCAATGCCGTGGCGGCCACGCCGAAGCCGAAGCTGGGCATGAAGGCGAACTCCTCGACTCTCATGGTGAGCACGTGGGCGGCGTAGACGGTGGTCCCCAGGCTGCTGAGAACGATGGTGTAGATGCTCATGGCTGCCCGCATCTGTACAGCGTTGGCGAAGGCGGGCAGACCGACTCTGAGGATGCGCTTCACTTCAGTCCATTGGAAAACCAGGGCAGTCCGCAGGTCGTACTTCAGCAGGCCTTTGCCCTTGACCAGAATAGCCCATATCAAGAGACCGCCAACGACACTGGATGCCGCCCTGGCTATACCCGCACCGAGCACTCCCAGTGCGGGAAAGACCCACCAGCCATTGATGAGAACATAGGCAAGACCGGTGCCGACCACTTCCATGACGATTATTGCGATCATGGGGGTCCTGGTATCTCCTGCCCCACGGAACACGGCCTCACCGCACAGGAGCAGGAAGAAGAACGCTGTGGTGGGGGCATTGGCACGGATGTAGTCCCTGCCGAGCGCTATGACTTCAGGACTGGCGCGGAATAGCCACAGCAGTTGGTCGGCATAGAACCACATAATCAGGGAAAAGGCAATACCGAGAATGTAGGCGAGGAGCATTGCCTGCCTGAGGGTGCGGTTGGCGTGCTCGGATTCACCGGCTCCAACGTCGCGGGCAATTATTGCTACCGCCCCGATGGTGATGCCCATGAAGGCTGTAGCGGGCAGGAAGATGATTTGTTCGCTGAGGCCTACGGCGGTGATTGCCTCCGGTCCGAGGTGCCCGATGAAGACCATGATGATCATGCCAAGGATTGTCCAGGCAGCCTCTTGCAGGACGACCGGCCAGGCCAGGCGGAAAACGGCACGCGGGAGCCCTCTCTCGCCCAGTTCGGGTAGCGCGGTCAGGTTCGTCATGTCCTTATGTCCTTGCAACTGATGATACCGTTTTGCTCGCGGCACTGCAATCTCCTTCACTGAATGAGGCAAGCCAACAGCCCTCCCGTGTGCTATAATTCTCTCCTGCGACCGTACCGTTGGACTCTCGAATACGTTGTGCGCTATCGCTGTCCTGGCGTGCGGGACAGCCAGGAATACCAGGAGAAAGGACTGACGATGACGAGGGTATACGCAGATATGGTGGCTGACCTCTTTCACTATGGCCATGTTGAGTTCCTGAGGAAGGTCCGCGCTCCGGGGGACTATCTCCTGGTGGGCATCCATTCAGACGACGTTGTCGTGCCCTACAAGCGCAGGCCCATCCTCACTATGGAAGAGCGTATCGCTGTGGTAGCCGGGTGTCGCTACGTTTAAGAAGTGCTTTGCCTGGATTGAGAAACACGACATCCATCTGGTGGTCCACGGAGACGATTACGCACGGGAGGAACTGGAGTACTACTGCAAGGTCCCCATGGAGATGGGGCTCTTCCGCACGGTATCCTATACCCGCGGTATCTCCACTTCTGAGATTATTCGCAGAGTACTGGCAAGGCAGTCCCGGGACAGGATACTCCATCCGGGGGTGTCCAGACCTGATGCAGGTTGCCAGGCTGACGCAATCGTCGGCCCTACATGTAGTCTTCGCGGGGCGGGCTGAAGGTGTCTATGACCGTGGTGGCCGTGTCACCGCTGGCGGCGCTGTGCTCGATATTGCCGGGGATGGTGAAAGCGTCACCCTTGCGGCAGACACGGCTCTCGTTGCCGATAGTCAGTTCCAGTTCGCCCTCGACTATGATTCCCGTCTGCTCGTGGGGATGGCTGTGAGCCGGCACGGTGCTGTTGGGTTGAAACGTGGCGTAAGAGAGCATCACGTGTTCTCCCCAGACCAGTCTCAGAACGATACCCGGAGCCAGCTCCCTTTCCTTGAAGTCCTCCGGAAAACTGAAGAACATCTTAGAACTCCTACTCTATCAGGGTGCTGAAAAACTCTTTCGACCAACCCCCTGACCCCCTTCCTAGCCAGGAAGGGGGGAAAGATTGTATCTGGGGGACACCCCCAGACCCCTGACATAAGGGGGCGCCCCTCAGAAGGGGCGAAGCCCCTCTGTACTCCCCTTTTTCATCATCCTGCTATGTTTTCGAAATGAATAATACCATAGTGGCCGGTGACTTTCGTCTTTTGTACGAAGTGGTGGAGAAATAGCGGCGGGTGAGCTATTATTTGCATATATTCTGCCCGCCTGGCGGAGGAGGACAACCATGTCTGACGAAATAGACCTGTCCTTTCTGGACCGACCTGAGATTCTACAGGTGATATTCCCGGTAGTTTATTCTTCTTTTCAGCTGCCGGACTTCCTCCGGTCCCGGTCTGCGGGGGTACCTGCTTGCTCCGTGGAGGTCGAAGAGGGAATCAAGATAGTCTGCGGGTTCTGGGTGAGTGGTAAGGACCACCCCTCAATCCTGTACTTCCACGGTAATGGCGAAACGGTGGATACTCACGAGTGGATTGCCCCGTACTACAACCGGCGAGGGATTAACCTCTTCGTTAGCGACTATCGGGGCTACGGCGCCAGTGATGGAAGGCCGACGATTTCCAACATGGTCGCCGATGCCCACACCATCTTCAGGGGCTTAAGAGAGAAACTGAGGGGGGAAGGTTTCAAGGACAGTCTCTTCGTTATGGGCCGGTCCCTGGGAAGTGTGCCTGCCGTTGAGGTTGCCCTGAACTATCAGGATGGTATCCGTGGTTTGATTGTTGAGAGTGGTACCGCTAACAACTTCCGCCGGCTGTGGGACTACCCGGGGGTTTCGCCGGGTATAACTGCTGCGGGGGAGGAAAGAGCTTTCCTTGTTCAGGAAAGTCCTTTTCTGAACAAGGTAAAGGTGCGGCGGATTCACAGGCCCACGCTCATTATCCACGGTGAGAACGACGAAATCATGCCTGTTGAAGAAGGAAAAGAGCTCTACCGGAGTTCCGGTTCGCGGGAAAAGAGGATTCTTATCGTTCCCGGAGCGGGCCATAATGATATCATGATGAACCAGGAGTTGTACTTCGATACGATAGAGGGGTTCATCAGGGAACATCAATAGGACATCATTCATGGGAGGTTGATTATGAATGAGCTAATTCAAAGAGCAGCCAGGGACATCGCCGGTTCCGGGTATGCCATTGCCCTGACCGGTGCCGGGATGTCCACGGAGTCCGGGATACCGGATTTCCGGGGACCACAGGGTGTCTGGACAAAGAACCCTGAAGCCGAGAAGCGGGCTTATCGCGGCTACCAGGACTTCCTCCGGGACCCCGGGAGATACTGGAAGGAGAGGCTGAGCAGCAGTACCGGGGCCCTTGGGGAACTGGGAACCAGGGAACCAAATCCCGGTCATCATGCTCTGGTTGAGCTGGAGAGGATGGGAATACTGAAGTGTACCATCACGCAGAACGTTGACGCTCTCCACGAGAGGGCGGGGGCGCGGCACCTGCTGGAGTACCACGGCAGCTTCGCCAAGCTGCGCTGCGTATCCTGTAACGCCAGGTTCAGGCGTGATGAGTTTGACCTGGCAAGGCTGATGCGGGAAGACCGGCTACCTCCCCGCTGTTCGAAGTGCGGCGGAATCGTCAAAGGCGACACTGTCGGTTTCGGAGAACCCATCCCCGAGGACGTGGCCCACCAGAGTATAGAAGAAGCCTGGAAGTGCGACCTGATGCTCATCTGCGGGACTTCGGCCGTGGTCTATCCCTTTGCCAACCTGCCCAGAATCGCCCGGCAGAAGACGAGGGAGGCGCAGAGGGAGACCGCAGGCAGTCTTGCTGCCATAGAGAGGGTACCTGCCGTGACCATCATCGAGGTGAACGCTGAGCCAACACCTCTGACCCAGGACGGGGTCTCGGACTACATTATCCAGGGCAAGACGGGCGATGTCCTTCCGGCGATAGCTGAAGAGGTGAAGAGGGTGCGGGAGACTAACACCTCCGACTAAATAGACGCCGGTGACTGGTTTCATCCGTGCGTAACCGTCTTATAACCGTTGTTCTATAGGAAGAATGCAGGCGAACCTTCATTGCCCGGATTAGGAACTCTCACGTCAATGTACACTCAGAGTACTTGACAAACCGTCTCCCGTCTATTATATTTATGTATCTTGCAGATTATATTTAACGGATACCCGTATCGGGGCATAGCAGAGGTACGTTTGGCTCCGGCGGTACGGGTATCTCATGATGGAAACTCCAGGAATCATGGACATTCGGGAGAGGACATCGACAGCCCGGACGTAGGCTGTGGATTCTCCTTAAGTTCCAATTCAGGAGGTAACCTGGGCTGGCCTCTGGGTCCCTGATTACATACCGGTGCGTACGGCCGCGGTCCGGTTTGGGAGAGCTGGACTGTAGCTGAAGGGCTGCTGTGCGGCCGGAAAAACGGAGGAGATTGTATGCGCGCCTACCTTATCAGAAGACTCTTTCTGATAATACCTACCCTTTTTCTGGTAACCATCATCGTGTTCCTCACTGTCCGCTTCGTTCCTGGCTCGTTGATAGACCTCCTGGCGTCCCAACAAGCGGGCGAGGCGACGATGGACCCGGAAGTGATAGCAGACCAAATCAGGCGTGACCTGGGTCTGGACCAGCCAGTCTGGAAGCAGTACCTGCGCTGGCTGGGGGCGTGGCAGCAGGACGACGGCACTTTTTCCGGTATCCTCCAGGGTAACCTCGGGGAATCACTCTGGACACACCGCCCGATACTCGAAGATATAGTCAATAAGATTCCAATTTCCCTGGAGCTCGGCATTATCGCCATAGTAACGGCGTTATTGATAGCGTTCCCTATAGGCATATATTCGGCGATACGGCAGGATACCATGGGTGACTACGTGGGGCGTAGCATTGCCATAACCTTCATGGCCGTTCCCGGCTTCTGGCTGGCGACTATGATTATCGTCTTC
>DATKWT010000036.1 GCA_035529395.1 Dehalococcoidales bacterium
GTCCAGGAAGAGCCTTCCTACCGAGGAAGGGGGGAAAGATTATATCTGGGGGACACCCCCAGACCCCTGCCATAAGGGGGCGCCCCTCAGAAGGGGCGAAGCCCCTCTGGACTCCCCTTTTTCATCACCCTGTTAGACTCGATCCGGGATACGTGTTTGCCCCCTGGATTCCAGCCTGCGCTGGAATGACATCAACATCCATCATACGTAAAGATATATACGAGACACTACACTAGCCCTTTGTTTCCTGAGCGTGTGCAAAGCCCCGCTCGAAGGCATTCGTATTCAGTTCCTCGGTACCTTTGGGGACAGAGGCGAGGATGGACTTCTTGATGGCTTCGGGAGAAATGAAGTCAGTAACACCGGCGAAGAAACCGAGTATAACCACGTTGGCCACGGCAACTCTCCCCAGCTCACCGGCTAAACGCCACGCCGGGACGGTAAGAATCGGGTTACCCATGGTCCGGTCCGGTGTGACCAGGTCTTCATCGACGATGACCGGGATGTCCGGGTCTACGTCCTGATAGTACTTATCATAGCCGGCCTGAGACAGGGCGACCAGTATGGAGGGGTGCTCCACGTAGGGGTAGTTTACCGGCTGGTCGGAGATAATGACGTCGGCACGGCAGGCTCCGCCACGGGCTTCCGGACCGTAGTCCTGGGTAAAGACGGCGTTAACGCCTTCATAGACAGTGGCCGCCTGACCGATGATGTAGCCGGCCAGGATTATGCCCTGCCCACCAAAGCCGCACAGTCTTATTTCGTGGTTATACGCCATTATCACCTTCCTGCGGGTGAGGCAAATATGGTCGTTCCGTATCAACAAACTTACCGGTAACTATCTGGCCACCGAGACCGACACCCACCTCATGCGGACTGGCGAAGTGTTTGACGACAGTGTTGGCACGGTAGTACCTCATCTGGTCGAGTCCGGTCGGCTGACGGTTCATACGGCCGTAGTAAGTGGGACAGGGGCTGATTATTTCGACGAAGCTGAAGCCCTTTCTCTGTAATGCCTCGGTGGTGGACCTTTCCAGTTGCCGGACCTGGGCTGTGGTCCATCGGGCGACGTAGACAGCGCCGCTGGCGGCCGCCAGTCCCACCATGTTGAACGGGTTCTCCACATTCCCGGCGCGAGATGTAGTGGAACGCGCCGCTGATGGCGTGGTCGGCCCGAACTGCCCGCCGGTCATTCCATAGGTGAAGTTGTTAACGCACAGCACTGTCATGTCAATGTTCCTGCGCCCGGCATGAATCAGGTGGTTTCCGCCTATTGCCGCCAAGTCGCCATCCCCGCTGAAGACGACAACCTCCAGCTCCGGATTGGCCAGCTTCAGTCCGGTAGCAAAGGGGATCGCCCGTCCATGAGTGGTGTGGAAAGAGTCCAGCTTGAGGTAGCCGGCCGCCCGGCCGGTGCAGCCTATCCCGGAGACCACCGCTACCTTGTCCAGAGCCATTCCGGTATTGAGCAGAGACCGGAGAAAGGCGCTGAGGACTATGCCCAGGCCACAGCCGGCGCACCAGATGTGGGGAAACCGGTCCGTTCTGAGGTACTCCCCCAGAGGGTGGTCCTCTTTCACTTTCTCACTGGTTACTGCAAGTTCGTTCATTTCGCAGCCTGCCTGATTGCTTCCAGTATTACCTGCGGGTCATGTACCGCGCCGCCCATATGTGGCACCAGTATTGTCTTTGCCGCACCGCCGGCACTTCGTTCTACTTCAAGGGATATCTGCCCGTAATTTATCTCCGGCACTACGAAAGCCTTCACCTGCCGGGCTATTTCCGCGATCCGTCCCTGTGGAAACGGCCAGACTGTGACCAGTCTCAGCATCCCGACGGGGATTCCTTCGCTTCGGGCGCGCTCCACGGCAATCAGCGAGACCCGCGCCGTAATACCATAGGCACAGACAACGACCTCGGCACCGTCGATGCCGTCCTCTTCCAGTTCGATAATCTCTTCGCTGTACTTCTCAACCTTATCCACCAGCCGCCGTATCAGTCTGTCCTGTGCTTCGGCGTCCATTGCCGGGTATCCCCGCTCATCGTGGGTGAGCCCGGTGACGTGGAAGCGGTAGCCTTCGCCGCTGTTTGCCATAGGTGGAACAAGGTCGGCATCAGGCTCGTAGGGCCAGTATTCTCCGGGCGGTACCTCCGGCTTGCGTCTCGGAACGAGATGCACCTTATCGCGCGGCTGGATTACAACCTTTTCGTACATGTGGCCAACTGCCCCATCGGCCATGACGAGCACCGGGAGGCGGAACCTTTCCGAGAGATTGAAGGCCTTTATCGTATGGTCGTACACTTCCTGCGGGGAGCTCGGTGAGAGGGCGATTATGCTATAGTGGCCGTGGCTTCCCCAGCGCGCCTGCATCATGTCTCCCTGGGCCACCAGAGTAGGCAGGCCGGTAGAAGGTGCGGCACGCTGCACATTGGCCACCACGCAGGGTGTCTCCATCATCACGCCCAGACCGATATTCTCCATCATCAGGCTGAACCCCGGCCCGGAGGTGGCGGTCATTGCCCTGACGCCACCCCAGGAGGCCCCGAGGACGGCAGCCATCGATGCCAGTTCGTCCTCCATCTGGATATAGGTGCCGCCAACTTCGGGGAGGCGGTCCGACATCCGCTCGGCAATCTCTGTCGCCGGTGTAATCGGATATCCGGCAAAGAAGCGACAGCCGGCGCTGATAGCCCCCTCGGCACAGGCTTCGTCGCCACTCATGAAAAACTCGCCTTCGAGATACGCTCTATCGGTAGTCACTGTCTCTCCCAGACGTTGCCTAAAGCTACGCTTCAGGGGTCACTTTGCCTCCTGACCGGCTTCTTCACCAGTAGCAAAAACGTGAATGGCAAACTCCGGACAGACCATAGTGCACATTTCACAGCCGATGCACTTGCTGCTGTCCGTCATAGCGACGACATGGTAGCCCCGGCTGTTAGTCTCATCGGTCTCGTAAAGGATGTGTTGAGGGCAAAACTCCACGCAGAAGCGGCACCCCTTGCACCACTCCTTCATTACGTAGACCTCGTGTTGGCTGGTTTCAGTCTTACTACTGCTCAAGGCTCACCCTTAAGTTCGCGCAAGTACCGGCGGTTATTATGGCAACTTAAATACAAGAATATCACACGGTCGTGGCTGTTATCTAATCTGATGCAGTAAGAGTGTCGTCATTACGAGTAGCGTGCCGACGCGCCACTGAAGACAGTGGCGTGCAATCCCGGCACAATCGGGCGACCCCATCCTCGTGCGGCCCAGATGGAGCGCCTCTCAGAAGAGGCGGGGCCCCTCAGAAGGGGCGGTGCCTTCCCCTTCGATAAGGGTCTCCGCAGTGGAGATTGACAACCAAGTGCCATGGATATATTATCGGTGACAAGAGCAATGACCGCCGGGATGTCGCATTGCGAGTTGATATGGGAAATGCCAATCAAGAACTGCATGGTCATTGTCAGGAGGTAAATACCAATGAGTTTCATTAGAGTGACCTATCTCGAACCCTGTCGGGTAGCCAGTTTCCATGTTACTGATTCACTGACACCTGAGGAAGAAGCACACTCCCTTTTCCTTGTATGGGCCGAAAGCAAAGGACTACTGCCAGAACATAGATTCATACCGCTCATCGGGTTTAACAACCCGTGGGGTCCGTTAGGCGAGAAGCGGGGTTACGAGTTTTGGTGTGTTCTTGATGACCCTGGCGACATCGATCTCTCCGGCACGATCGTTAAAGAATTCTCAGGTGGTCTGTACGCAGTCATTACAATCCCGGGATTGGACAGGATCATGCAGGGTATTGAATTGACTCACAGGTGGGTCAAGCACCACCCGAAGTATGAAACGAACTACCCTGAGAATCATCGGCACGGTATCGATCCGTCTCCTGAATACGAGGTCGTATACACCTGGACTACGCAGAAGCCTGAGGAATTCATACTCGACTACTACATTCCGATCAAAGAAAGGTGAGTTCATTCAATCTGAAAGGAGAAGCTGCTGCAAAGCCGGCATATGCCGCTTCTTGTCAAAGCCGGTATATGCCGCTTTTTGTCAAAGAAGAGTTCGGGGACTGTCCAGTAAGGCCCACCATCGTGGACAAAAGCGGGGACTAGGTGAGTCTCCTGGAATAACCCACCTGCTGAAAGCGGAACAGTGTAGCTAGACAAGGCCTCAGAGTCAGTAACTCTTACTTCCCTGACAAAACTCTTGATAAAGGATTTCCTCTCTAAGATCCTTCGCTTACGCTCAGGGTTCTGGCTCAGAATGATATATCGGTGCAGGGCAGATTGCTTCGGTGTCTCTTCGTTTTGCTCAGAGTCCCTGCTCGCAATGACAGGGGGAGTACAGTAGAGCAAGGTTTCCTTGAGCTACCAAGCCCGTTCTGCTAAGATGGCATCATGAAGGTAAGACAGGGAACCGTCCCGGAATCCGCACCCCCGGCCGAAGACCGAAAACCGGCCACCACAGTGGATTACGTTCACCTCCCCACCAATGAGGATGTAATAGCCTTCGCCGGCTACTACACCCCGGAGCAGGAGGTGAGGATGCCTTTCCGCGGGCGGGAACTGCTCTACGTCACCGGCCACATTGTGGTGGAGTCCGCCTGCCACGACGGCACCTGTGAGCCGCAGAACTACTGGTACTCCCTCGTGCCGGGGTATGTGTTAGAGTGGCAGTACCGTAAGAACGAGTCCGACCTGCCGGTATCGAAAGTGGAGCCGATTTCTGACCCGGGAACACGGAAGGAAATCGAGGGTATTATCCTCCGCACCGAGGCCGTTTCCCGCGTTGAGTTCCACTAGGCGCGACCGAACACAACCGGGGGAGATAAGGTATGAATGTTATCGGCATCAGTTCGGGGGGAGTCGGCCGCCTGACCAATGTGGACCGCATGGTGCAGGCAGTCCTGGAACAAAGCGGCCATGACACCGAGTTCGTCAAACTAACGGAGCTAAACTACAGTGCCTGCAGGGGTTGTGTCCGGCTGTGCGCCGGGCCCCAGGTGTGCATGCTGGAAGACGACCTGCTTCCGTACTACCAGAAGGTCAAAGACGCGGACGCCGTCGTCCTGGGCGCCTCGGTATACTTCGGCAAGATAAACGCCGCCATGAACAGCTTCGTGGAGCGTTTCTTCGGCTACCGTCACGTCGATATCACCATTGCGAGGAAGCCATTCGTGCTTGTCATCAGCGGCGGTGGCAGAGACCTGGACGAGGTCGAGAAACAGTTCCGCGAGATGCTCCAGCCCTTCGGTGTAAGTGTCCTGGACGTAGTGAAGTACTCGTCAGGTATCCCGCCCTGCATGTCGTGCGGTCGCCACAGGGAGTGCAGCATCGGCGGACTGTACGGGGCGATGGGTAAAGCCGCCCACACGCTTGACATCCAGCCGGAGCACTTCCGCAGGTGGGAAGACTGGCCTCCGGTTACCGGGGCGGTTGAAGCCGCCGGGAAGAAGCTCAGGGAACTCTAGCAGGGTGATGAAAAACCCTTTCGACTGTCCCAGTTGCACATGGCTCATCCTGGCCACACGGGATAAGGCGTACACCAGTGCGGAGGTTTTGTTGGGTGGAATCCGAATCAAGGGGGACACCCCCTTGAAATCCCCCTCAAGAGGGGGCGCCTCTCAGAAGAGGCAGGCCCATCAGAATGGGCACCCCCTCTTTAACACCCCAAAGCGGTGTGAAGGACAATTTCCGGCAAGGTTCATTCGCAC